>CANHIV010000296.1 GCA_947460525.1 Flavobacteriales bacterium | reverse complement strand
TTCCTTGTGATTTCAAGGAGGAAAGCAAGATTGCATTAAATCATGCCCTTCAACTGGCAAGTCGTACGAATGCTCATGTCATTTTGTTGCATATCACAGCCAGCATCGAAGAAGCCATGTCGGCAGGTAATAAGATGGAGGAGTGGGTGCAATTGGCCAAGCAAACTTATACAGGAGAGATTTCTTCTATCATTGAGCACCGGGAGTTAATTGAAGGTATTGGTGAAATAGCTTCGCGTGAGTCTTGCGAGTTAATTGTCATGGCTACGCACGGAGTGCGAGGATGGCAGCACGTTACGGGTAGTTTGGCTTTGAGGGTTATCTCTGAATCAAAGGTGCCTTGTATAGTTGTGCAACAAAGAGAAATGCGCGAGAATGGATACAAGAAAATTGTAGTCCCTATTCAATGGCGCAGTCAGATTTTAGAAGAAATTCCAGTGATCATCCAGTTGGCAAAAAGATTTTCAAGTGATGTGTTTTTGCTTGGTTTAAGAGATGATGTATCTTCTGATTACTTGGATTTGATGAAAAAGGTTCATGACCAATTCGAAAGTGAGCATATTAAAGTGGAATCTATTACAGAAGAGGGTGGTGGCAATGTAGCGCACAAAGTAACGCGCTATGCTGCATCCATTGATGCGGATTTGATATGTTCTATTAACTTCTCATATGAGTATTTGTACACGCTTTTTCCAAGGGCGGAAGAGGAAGATTTAATATACAATGATGCGCAAATTCCAGTAATGCTGCTTACACCAGAAGTTCAAATCAATCAAGCTTATGTAGTGCCTTTGTGGCATTAAAATTCAATTTATTATGTTCAAAATAATTGTTCCTACTGATTTTACATCAACCTCTGATGTAGCCATTTCTTTTGCTCTAATGATGAGTAAAACATTAAAGGCTGAGGTTCACTTGCTTCATATCTTACCCAAGGATGCGGAAGAATCCAAGGCCAATGCTGAGATACAAGATCAGATTCACCGTCATTATGTGGCCACAGCAATAAAGCCAAAAGGATTGGTAATTAAGGGTAGCATTTTTGATGAGATCTCTTCGGTAGTTGAAAAAGAGGAAGGTGATTTGGTGGTGATGGGAACCCATGGATTAAAAGGGATGCAGCATATCGTCGGAAGTCATGCACTGAGAGTTATTACAGATACAAAAGCGCCATTTGTCATTGTTCAAGATTCATCAGAGAAAAAAACGGCAATCAAGCGTTTGGTGTTGCCTTTGGATCTTCATAAAGAGACCAAACAAAAGATGAAGTTTGTTGGTGATATGGCTGAGAAATTTGGTGCGCGGGTGGATGTTATCATCCCCAATGAAACAGACGAGTATCTGCAGAATCAAGTGAAAAGGAATCTGGCTTATGCCAAGGATTATTTTGAAGAACGCAACATAGCTTATGCTGGAAGTGTAACATCAAGATCAAGTAAGCACTTTGTAGAAGATGTAGTCGAATACTCGGAGAAAGTAAAGGCGGATATGATTTGCATTTTGAATTTTGCAGATGAGAAAATAATACACGCCTTTGGTAGCGATGCAGAACAGCAGTTAATTACCAATGCGGCGGGTATTCCAGTGATGGTAATGAATCCTTCAGTTGTCAATTTGCACAATACAAGAAGTCTTATAGCCCAGTGGGGCTGATTCAAGGCCCTGAGATATGGGCCTTTTTTTATTTTATAGTATTTTGTATAACCAAGTACTGTATATAAAATATATCTTTGTATCGTCAGTTAATGAAAATGGATATAGAGAATGTTCAAGCGCAAATGCGCAAAGGGGTGTTGGAGTATTGTATTTTATCAATACTAAAAAAGGGAGAAGCGTATCCTTCTGATTTGATTGCTGCTTTGAAAAGCGCTAAGTTGATTGTAGTGGAGGGGACTTTGTATCCTTTGCTAACGCGACTAAAGAATGACGAACTTCTGCAGTACAGGTGGGAGGAGAGTGTACAAGGACCGCCCCGTAAATATTACAGCTTAACACCGCAAGGGAAATTGTTTTTAAAAGGTATGCAAAAGACCTGGATAGAATTGGCTTTTGCAGTTGATCAAATAACCAAGTAATGAAAACGACATTAAGTATACAATTGGGACATCGCATTTTTCAAATGGATGATTTGGCCTATGAAAGATTGAGATTGTACCTCGATGGTATTGACAGGATTCTCCGTTTGGATACACACAAGGATGAGATTCTCTCAGATATTGAGTTGCGTATTGGTGAGATTTTCGAAGAGCGTCTGAATAAAAGTCAGCGTGCCATCGATTTGCAAGATGTGCTAGAGATGATGGCCGTTCTTGGTCAGCCAGAAGTTTTTGCAACGGAGACCAGCAGTGATGATGCGCAGGATTCGGGTAAGTATCATGAACCCATCGACACGGTGCAACACGAGTATCGTGAAATCTTTCGCGATGAGCAGGATGCAATTGTTGGTGGGGTGTGTTCAGGGTTAAGTCATTATCTCCGCTGGGATCCATTGATTTTGCGCGTTGTTTTTGTGGTGTTGATGTTTGTGTCATTTGGAACCGGTTTTATTGCTTACCTCATTGCTTGGGCGTTGATTCCTCCTGCAAAGACCACTGCGGAGCGTTTGCGCATGAAGGGAGCAGAAGTGAATTTGGAGAATATCCAGAAAATGGTAAAGGAAGAAAGTTTAAAGGCTGCAGAAAATGTGAAACGATGGGGTAGACAGATGGAAGAGAATCAGCGCAAATCAGGACGTCCTTGGTTGGGAGGTCTGGGCAAATTGTTGGCCATCGTTTTAGGAGGGCTTGCCTTACTCATGGGAATGGGCTTGGTGATCTTGTTGATGATGTCTTTGGTTTGGGTAGATTTTCAGTGGTGGGATAGCGAGTTGAGTTATTCTGAGGCTTTGGCCTTGGTATTGCCCAATGGTCAGGGGTCATGGATTACTTGGGGGTTGATATTTGTCTTGGCAAGTCCAGCTTTAAGTTTGATGTACACTGGTGTTAGATGGATTTTTGGTATTGGCGGAAGGAAGAGGTGG
>CANHIV010000295.1 GCA_947460525.1 Flavobacteriales bacterium | reverse complement strand
AATTATTTTCTGGTAATCCAAAATGTCCTCTTGCCAATAGTCGTAGACCGAGGGTTGTAGGTACATTTCTAGAATTCTTTGTCGAATGATGCTTATTGCATTGATGTTAAATTCTACTATTCCTTCGTGTGATACGGATTTGACAATGGATGCGTACGCAGTGCATCGTGAAGGATGGCTTTTAAATTCCGCAAGTGAAATAGCATCATCCTCAAAAAGGGGATTACAAAAATGGGTAGACCAATTTCCTGTATTTTGTATTTGAATACATTTTTGATATTGCTGAAACAATTTCAGGCCCATCAATTCATGAAATGGTGAAGTCTTGTCAAGATTCATAAAAGTTTCACCAAGCACAATTCCATTGACAACTTCTGCCTGTTCAAAATAGATGATGGCGGCTTTGTAATAATTTAATGCATAGTTGGGATCCAATTCTATTCCTTTCAAATAGTTGAATAAGGCTTGCCCAGTTTCTCCATCCATGCTTGCAAGATTTCCTTTTTCCAAAAACAAGACACCTGATTTGGGGAAATGACTTAGGCCAATATCAAAAATCTCCTTGGCGGCCATTTTATTTTTGGTCATGTAAAATGCATTTCCCAGAATCTGAAAATATTGTGGTGTGACGTCGGGATGATCAATGAGGTCTTGAAGTGTTTCTACCGATTGTGTATAGCTCTTGAGTAAATACTGCAATTGGCCAACTTCAAAAGCGTAAATGAAATTGGATGGCTCAAGTTTCACGGCTTCTTGCATCAACCTCAAACTCAATTGGGGCTTGTCTTCATCCAAAGCAATTCTAGATTCTTCAGCCTTCTCAAGGGCCAAGAAACTATTGGATAGGACAAGACTATCATTTTGACTAAAGCAGGCGCTAGATGGAGCAGCAAGAAGAAAAATCCATACTGCCATTTGTATTGTCAACCTTTTCCCCTTCTTCATTACTCAAATATACGGGGTTCAAATTCGAAAACGAAACCATTGTGGTCGGATATGTATTTTTTAGTTTCTTTTTTGCCTTGATCAAAGAAAGTTGTAGCGTGAAAGGAAATGTTTTTCCATCGGTTATTGTAAAAGACAAAGTCAATGCAAGCTTCGGAGTTGGAGGTTCCAAATGCATGATAAGATGGAGTAGACCAAAGTTCTTGGTTTCCTGCCGGCGTAAGCCTTTCATGAATTTTTTGTAGCGCACTGTCTGAAATTGAGCAATTGAAATCCCCGCCAAGAAGAATTGGAATATGGGCGTTCAGTTTCTGAAGTTCATTCAATATGATTTCAGCGCTGTTGTTTCTTGCTTGAATGCCTAAATGGTCCCAGTGCGTATTGCCAATGGACAGGGTGTCTTTTGAAACTTGGTTAACCAACAAGACAAGGGTGAAAATCCTTTCGCATGCAGCGTCCCATCCTTTGGAGGGAAGTGTAGGGGTGGGAGAAAGCCAAATTGTTTTTCCTGATACAAGTTGAAATCTATCGCGGTTGAAATAAATGGGTGAAAACTCGCCTTTTGTTTTTCCGTCTTCTCTACCAATGCCATAAGCATCACAGTTGGATAAGGCGGAATCCAAATGAATCAATTGGTCATGCAATACCTCTTGAAAAAGATAAATGTCCGCATGTTGCTCAAGCAACCACGGAATGGTAGTGCTTCTTCTTTTGGGCCAAGCATTTTCACCATCATTGGGATTGTTGTAGCGCAAATTTAAATTGACCAATTTAATCTGTCCCGTCACTTCGAGCGTCTTCGAAATGGGTGTTAAATTGAACAATACGAAAACGAACGATATCAGCTTAACGGTTTTCAATGGCTTTGTTCATGATGTCAATTTGGCCTTGATAATACTCAATTGCCCCAGCGTTATCTTTTGCCATTTCTAGGGCTTTTACATAGTAGCGCTTGGCATCCTCTGGGTGTCCCAATTTCCAATGGCAGAACCCTGCATTATTGATGATGATTTCATCATTGGCATTGATAGAGTATGCCTTGTTGATGTATGTCAATGCTTCAGCATATTCTTCTTTCATCATTTTGCAAGTTGCCACATTGGACAAGGTAATGACGTTGGCGTCATCTTGCTCCAACATGATTTTGCTGCAGCGTTCAATGATTTCATAGCCGTAGGGCAATCCTGATTCGAATAAGACGTAGAAGTGTTCTTGCAATGAACTGTTTAGAAAATTCAAATCATCTTCCACGGGCTCGTTTTTCATCCAATACCAACTGTTTTTATTGGCTTGACCTTGTTTCAGTGTGCTCACAATTTCTTCTTCCATCCAATCCCAGTGTTGTGATTCTCTGAGTACGTAAATTTTTCCAAGTCGCAAATCCAATCGGTTGGGGTATTTCGCAATTCCTTGGTTGATGCATTTAACGGAGAGTTGGATAAGGCTATCATTTACCGTAGGTGTCCCATACAAATACCCGGTGACATTGCCTAGGCTATCCACCATTTCCAAAGATTCACTTCCATCCTCAGGTGGAGTTGAATTGAGCGTTACAATTTCTGTAAATGCCCTCATGGCAAAGTAGTTGAAGATGGCAACTTCAGTTTCAGGATTGTTGGGCTCATTTTTTCGCCAGTCAATGATCAATGGATACATACCCACCGTGTCATTGTTGTCCATTTTGGTGTCAAACTGTTCTTGGTAGGTTTGTGCGTTGCTTGCAAAACAAAGGAGTGTTGCAAAGGCAAAGGAAAAAAGAATTGCTTTCATATTATTGCTTGTGTAACCAACCCAGAATTTCAGGGTCATTTAAAGTGTAAGTTCCTTGGTGAATGTTTATTTCTACTTGAATTCTTGATGGGGCAGAAGGACCCGGATTTTGTTGGGTGATTTCTATTGCGTTTTCATAAACGGCACTAATAATCGCAACATGCCCATAGGGATTCCATTGGTTGCCATCCCACACAATGATGTCATGAACTTGTGGGCCGTTGGCACTTCCATTTTTGTATTGCAACAAATTACGGTCAGAATTCATCTGGCCATCTTTTAGCTGTGCATTGAAAAAGTCCTT
>CANHIV010000294.1 GCA_947460525.1 Flavobacteriales bacterium | reverse complement strand
GAAACCTTTGTTTTTGAAAGGTTTGAATTTTCATCTTTCCCCAAGATCACTAGCACCCATTGTTCGGCTCCTTCGGTGTAGGTGAACGGTGACTTTTTGGTGAAGTCCGCAGGCAGATTTGCGGAATAGCCATTCTTCAAGATGTCGAGCAATTCTTGAGCGCGCTTAGCTTCATTGGTGCCAGGATATTCAGCAATCAATTGATTTAAAACAGGCTTGATGTCTTCTTTGTTTTCACTTGTTTGACCGATAGACATGGCCTTCAAGAGCATGTATTTTGAACGGAAAACATTTTCCTTGTCCCCATCAATCACGGTATTGGCTTTCGAAATAACAGGGAAATAGACGCCGCGGTTGTAGCGTTCCAAGACGGCAACATATTCTTGTTCAGCCAAAGCTTCTCGCTCTTTTCGTTTGACAAAGAAATCTGGATCGCGCAGGTAGTTGGCGTAGTCGGAGTTAGGGTATTTTGTAATCAAGTAGTTCTTATGCACTTCGGCAGCAGAAAGGTCTGCTTCATTCATTTTGAACAACTGAAAGGCGGAGGACATATCAAATATGCCTATTGAATGTCGGTCAAGGACACTGTTGAATTGTTTTTTTGCAAGGTCGCGCTCGTTCAATTGTTCTTTGTAAATCACACCAGCATTGTACAAGGCTTCGAGCAAACGGTTGTTGGATGCTTGCAGTGCTGAGTCGGTCAGTGGGACATTGGCGAGAAGCATTTCCGGCGTGAGCGAATCTACCTTCATTTCAGGATTTTTCTCCACCGCTGGAGCGAGTGTGTCGTCAATGGCATTGTTTGTTGGTAGCATGACCATTTTTTCACTGCGGCGCCAATCGTCCTCGTTGTTTCGTGTTCCCCATTGTTTGCGGAAGTCGTTGAAGCCATCGCTGCGGGTCTTGGCATTGTTAAAATACCACTTACCACCAGCGCCTTCGGTTTGAGCGAAGTTGTTTTGATTGGCTTGAAGTTCACGCAGACGCTCTGCTTCCATTCGTTTCCGACGGGCATCTTCGTCTTTAATTTGCTTGACAACCTTTTTCAAGAAATCTTCTCGGTCATCTTCACTCATGCGGGCAATACGCTGAACACTGTCTTCGAATTGTGCTGTTTCTACTGCGACAACGAGGTCTGCGAGATTGGAGGCTTTGTTGCGCACTCCTTCAGCATTTGGATAGCTGTCGTCAATGATTTTACCGCACGAGTCATAGTATTTCTGGGCTTTCACATAATTGCGTTCCGCAAAGGACATATCGCCAAGTTTTTCATAGGCCATTCCCTTTTGACGGGTATTTGTCGTGGAGTAGAATGCTGACTGTGTAAGGTATTCGACTGCTGTAGCTTTGTTTTGACGTTGCAACTCTATGTCGGCTAAGGCGTAATAAATCTGATCCTTGAATTCAGAGTTCTTCGCATCGCGCAGCATTTTCAACAGTTCTTTACGTACTTTCTCGTCACCACCCATAAATGCTCTGCGCAGTCGTGCATTGAACAACATTTCGTAGGGTGCTCCGTATTTCAAGGTTTGGGTGTATTCGGCTTTTGCTTGATCACGGTTGCCTGTTGATTCATACAACTGTCCCATGATGAAGTGAATCCGTGCCTTTTGTTTCTTTTTCGCATATTTCAACGAAGATTCAAGAAATTTAATGGCGTTTTGAGGTTCATTTTTTCTTAAGGCAAATTCAGCCTTTACCTGCTCAAATTCAAAGCGAATGGATTTTGGAAATTCAGCGGGTTCTTCTTCTTCCTTTTGAGATTTCTTCTTTTTGCTGACTTTGCTTTTCTTTTCAGGTTTTTCATCCGCTTTTGCATCTTGCTCATCCGCCGCTTTCTGAAGTGTGGCGATGCTAAATCCGGCGTCTGTCATCCGGTTGACTTCCATATAACAACGGGTCAACCAGAGTTCAGCGATGTAAATGGATGGATCGTTGCTGTAGAACTTTTTAATGAAGGTAAAGTTCTTAATGGCAGCGTCATAATCACGGCGGTAAAAACTGGCAATACCAATCGTCGTCCAGTTTTCATCGATCCAAGGGTTGTGCTCTTCCTTCTTTTTGGATGGTCGATCGTTGGAAGGCATGCAATGTTTTTGGATTACCTTGGTGCACTTTACAATGGCGGTGTCAATGGCGGGATACATTCCAACCACTTGCTTTTCATCTGGCAATGGCTCAAGTGGTAGGGTCAGGTAATAGTTTTCTTTCAAGGAAGAACGAAATGTTCCGAGGGAAAGCCGTAACAATTCATTGGCATTGAAATAGCCATTGTAACGTGCAGTAGTTCCGTGATACGTCCGATTAATAAAGGTATTTTTTTCGGTACTGCACGCATTCACAAAGAGCAAGAGTATTCCTGCTGCGAAAGTTTTTATGAATGCATGGCGATAGTTCATCGGAGATTAACGGTCAATTTAAGGCAAGTATTAACTTGCTTTACGTGAATTTATTTTATTGAACTGAAAGTTCTTTTCTTGGATTTACGAAATATTGGTGAATACTTGCTGAATGTCGTCGTCGTCTTCAATCTTGTCCAACATTTTTTCGACATCGTTCATTTGATCATCCGTCAAGTCTATGGGTGAAGTCGGAATCCGTTGCAAGCTGGATTTTTGCACATCGATATTCATTTCTTCCAAGGCTGAAGCAAGCGCACCGAAAGACGTATAGTCACCGTACACATAAATTTTCTCTTCGGTCATTTCGATTTCCTCACAACCAGCATCGATCAATTCCAATTCAAGATCCTCAGCTTCTAAGGTTCCCGTATTGATGATTTCAAACACAGACTTGCGGTTGAACATAAAGTCGAGTGAACCATTCGGCACAACACCACCGCCCGCTTTGTTGAAATACGATTTCACGTTGGCAACAGTCCGCGTTGGATTGTCTGTGGCACATTCGACGATCACCAGCACACCGTGAGGACCTTTTCCTTCATAAATCACTTCAGTATAAGCACTCACATCTTTTTGATTCGCGCGTTTTATCGCAGCATCGATGTTGTCCTTCGGCATGT
>CANHIV010000293.1 GCA_947460525.1 Flavobacteriales bacterium | reverse complement strand
CATTGAATGGGGCTACCAACAGCGTTTAAAATTGTGGTCAGGTATCCTTCACCGAATCAACCAAATCCATCAGAATTGATTTACTTTTGTCCCTTAACTTTTTAAAACACACTCATTGGAAAATTTAGCTTACACCGCTCTTGCCATTTATGGCGTTTGTTTGGTATTTATTTTCTTGTACAGTTTGGTTCAATTGAATTTGGCCATTCAATTCACAAGAAGCTATCGTCGTAAACTTCAAAAGCCCGTTATTGCCGACAATGAGTGGCCACATGTAACTGTTCAATTGCCCGTATACAATGAGTTGTATGTTATCGAGCGTTTGATTGATGCTGTTTGTGCATTTGACTATCCCAAGGATAAATTGGAAATCCAATTGTTGGATGACAGTACAGATGAGTCTTTGGAAGTTGGACGTAAGAAAGTTGAAGAGTGGAAAGCCAAAGGAATTGACATCGTTCAAATCAAGCGCGAAAAGAACACCGGCTTTAAGGCGGGAGCTTTGGCTTATGGATTAGAATTCTGCAAAGGCGAATTTGTTGCCATTTTCGATGCGGATTTTATTCCTCGCGTTGACTTCTTGCGTCAAACCATCCCTTTCTTCTACTTGCATGACAAAGTTGGTGTGGTTCAAACACGTTGGGAACATTTGAATGAAGATTATTCTTTGTTAACTCGCTTGCAAGCCTTTGGTTTGGATGCTCACTTTACTGTTGAGCAAATGGGTAGAAACATGGACCACCATTTCATCAATTTCAACGGTACAGCTGGAGTATGGCGCAAGTCAACCATTGCTGACGCTGGCGGTTGGGAAAGTGATACCATTACTGAAGATTTGGATTTGAGTTACCGTGCCCAATTGAAGGGTTGGGAATTTATTTACCTTCCTGAAATTGGTTCTCCTGCTGAGTTACCTGCTGAAATGAACGCATTAAAAGCCCAACAATTCCGTTGGACAAAAGGCGCTGCAGAATGTACCATGAAAAACATGAGCAAGGTTGTTAAAGCAAAGAATCTTTCTTTTGGAACGAAAGTTCACGGTGCTTTTCACTTGTTGAATTCTGTGGTTTTCTTATCGATTTTGGGATGTTCATTGCTGAGCTTGCCGATGTTGATCATTAAGAATGAATTTGAAGATAATCAATTGATTCAAAATTTATTTTTGGCCGCTACAGCCTTCTTGGCCAGTTTCTTCATCTTGGCCTATTTCTATTGGGTAAGCCGTCCACCAGTGCCCTTTTTCCAAAAGTTTGGTCGCTTTGTAATTGATTTCCCCGCATTTCTTTCAGTATCCATGGGATTGAGTTTGCACAATGCGGTTGCGGTAATGGAAGGATTGACAGGAAAGAAATCAGCGTTTGTTCGCACACCCAAGTTTGCTATCTCTACAGGTAAAAAAGGAACATGGACCGATAAAAAATACCGTGCGGTTAAAATTGCACCTTTGACTTTTGTCGAAGCATTTATGGTATTGTATTTTATGACAGGTTTGGTTTTGGCATTTTACTATGTCGACTTTGGATTGTTCCCCTTCCATTTGATGTTGACCATCGGCTATTTCTTCGTCACTTACTACAGTTTTAAACACGCCAAGCGCGGATAAATCAAATAAAAAAACCCGGGATTTCCCGGGTTTTTATTTGCTAATACTTTTCCTCCTGTTAAGGCATGAATGGAAAATTCTTTCCAGGATAATAGGCCATCTTGCCCAATTGTTCTTCAATGCGCAACAACTGATTGTACTTTGCAATCCTGTCACTGCGAGAAGCCGAACCCGTTTTGATTTGTCCTGTGTTCAATGCAACAGCCAAATCAGCAATGGTAGTATCTTCTGTTTCTCCTGAACGGTGGCTCATGATACTGGTGTAGCCTGAACGGTGCGCCATATTCACGGCATCAATGGTCTCTGTCAATGTTCCAAT
The DNA here is from genome assembly GCA_947460525.1 of Flavobacteriales bacterium. Taxonomy (GTDB): domain Bacteria; phylum Bacteroidota; class Bacteroidia; order Flavobacteriales_D; family Sanyastnellaceae; genus CAMCTV01. Next base: position 1,120 of record CANHIV010000293.1, on the reverse strand, counting down.
TTGGTTGACTTTTACCAAAATAGAATTGGCAATGCCCTCATTGATCCCCTTGGCCAAACGATTAACATTGGTCACGAACAAATCATCGCCTACCAATTGAACTTTCTCGCCCAAAGCATCGGTCATCATTTTCCATCCTTCCCAATCATCTTCAGCACAGCCATCTTCAATACTTACAATTGGATAACGCTTGCACCAATCGGCCCAAACGCCAACCATTTCAGCACTGGTCAATGATTCGCCTGTACTTTCCAGTTGATACATTTTCTTTTCAGCATTGTAAAACTCGGTAGACGCGCAATCCAATGCAATACAGATGTCCACTCCGGGCTTGTATCCTGCCGCTTCAATGGCTTGCATCACTACTTTCAATGCATCTTCATTGCTGGCCAAATTGGGGGCAAATCCACCCTCGTCTCCCACATTGGTCATGTGTCCTTGCTTTTTCAACACTGCCTTTAAGTGATGAAAAACCTCAGCTCCCATGCGCAATGCTTCTGAAAAGCGCTCTGCACCAACAGGAACAATCATGAACTCTTGAACGTCCACCTTGTTGTCTGCGTGCGCACCACCATTGATGATGTTCATCAAAGGAATTGGCAATGTGTTGGCATTTACGCCACCTACATAACGGTAAAGTGGAAGACCTACTGAGTTTGCTGCAGCATGCGCAACAGCCAGAGATACACCCAAAATGGCATTGGCGCCCAAATTGGCTTTGTTTTCAGATCCGTCGATGCTGCACATCGCACGGTCGATTAAATTCTGCTCAAAGATTGAAGCGCCTTGCAAAGTTTCGTTCAACGACGATACAACATTTTGTACCGCGCGCTCAACTCCTTTTCCAAGGTACCGCGACTTGTCGCCATCACGCAATTCTACGGCCTCGTGCATTCCTGTTGATGCACCAGAGGGTACCGCAGCCCTTCCCATCACGCCTTCTGCTGTGATCACTTCTACTTCTACTGTTGGATTGCCCCTGGAATCCAAAATTTGACGGGCATGTACATTCGCTATTGTACTCATAATTAAAAAATTAGCGTGTTAACAGTAGTAAAGAACTACTTTGTAAAAATAATGCAGGAATGTTTCCACTCCTATCTATTTCTTGTGTTCAAAT
>CANHIV010000292.1 GCA_947460525.1 Flavobacteriales bacterium | reverse complement strand
GCAAAGCCAACGTGTTAAACGCTGTCTCCTGAAAAAAGTCTGAACGTGCGTCCCAATAGCGGACTTTGGTGGTTTTGAACTTCAACTTTTTTAGTCCCAATTGAAAATCCTGATGGCCCGCCATCTCTTTGAAAACATCCCAATTTCCTCGCCCCTTTTTGTCTCTGATCAAATTCAATTGGGCCTGATCCAATGTAATTTTAGAAATGTCATATCGCCCGGACAATGCATCCAACCAATCAAAGGCCAATGAAAATTGTTTCGCATGCAAAAGGGTGTCTCCCTTTTGAAAAGCATCCTCAATCCAAATATTCTGCATGTCTACGGCCAACAGCGGGAAAGAAGACCATACAGAAATATCGATTGCGGAGTAACTCGATTTCGATTTAAGATTTTCTTGAAGGGATTGCACGGCCTTGGCAATGATGTCCTCCTTATAAATGACAACAATAGTAGAAAGGGTGAGAATCGTTGCCAATATCAAAGCAGCAAATCCCCACAAAGTCCTTTTTAACCAAAGTCGATTTTTCACCTATCAAAAATAGAGATTGTCATCGCGCCACTGCCCTGACTCTCCTTGAATTGGAAACAAAAGAGTGTTAATTCTCTAAGAGGTTCAATCGCATGTTTTTCCAGAGCACACGCACCATAATAAAACAGAACAGCGACCCTGTGGTAATAACGGTCAAACCAATGCCCACGATGATACCAGCAGTTAGTTCAACGGGATAGCTTTCCACCACAGCGCCTTGCATGGTAATAATTCCAAAGGTTTGTTGTACCCAACAAATGAGGACGCCCAATCCCAATCCCACCAGGGTTCCCAGCAAGTTCACCAAGACACCCTCCAAAGTGAAAACATTTCTAATGAACTCAACCGAAGCACCCATGGATTGAAGGACATAAATGTCTTTTTTCTTTTCGATCATCATCATGGACAATGCCGCCACAATATTGAAAGTTGCAATCAAAAGAATAAACATCAAGATGGCAAAAGTGGCCCACTTCTCCGATTGCGTGGTTTTATAAATCAACGCGTTTCGCTCATTTCTGGTGGTGATGGAAAGTGAATCCCCTTGCAAAGCCTCTTTCCAATCGGATTGAAACTCCTCAGGATCGGCATCACTTTTCAAATACACCTCACAACTTGACACACTTCCTGTTCTATTCAACAGTCGCTCAGCCTTGTTCAAGGGAACAAAAACATACTTGACATCCAATTCCGCGTTGGCAGAAAAAACACCCATGGTATAACCTTCCATTTCAGAAAAAGCATTCTCTCTGTATCGAGATAATTTTTTACCCGGAATGGGCGCCCTCAGTTGGAAAGTCTGTCCCAAATGTTCCGCCACTGGCATTTTCAATTCACCACACACACCCAAGCCTGGAATGGCGGCACAATGCATGGTATCTGACAAATCAAAAGTTCCGGCTTTCATCAATTGATCCATGCCTGAATTTCTTCCGTAGGTGGATGACACGCCTTTCAATTGTATCACCGCATCTGCATCCTGATAATGTATCCAAACATCACTCTCCAATACTTGCTCATGGGATAGCACCCTGCTGTCTTCGAGAAGAGCAGTGGGAATCCGATGATTGTCGAAAAATTTGCCGCTGGTGGATTGAATAACAATGGGAGGATCAAAATGCGAAAACAAATCATCCACCAAACTCTCGATCCCTTGAAAAGCGGACATTACAATGATCATGGCTGCAGCTACAAAGGCGACAACGATCATTGAAATAGAGGAAATCAAACGAATGATTCCCTTGGATTTTTTTGAAAACAAATAACGATATGCAAAGAATACATCTAAGCGCATCCTATTTCCAGGCTTTGACAATCAATCCAGTTCCTTTGGAATTGTTCATTCTCACATCCAATGCATTGAGTAAAAAAGCAATTGGATAAGTGATGATATAGTACAAAGGGAGAATGATAAAAAACAACGATGTTGCATTCAACATCAACATGGGATACTTCATGCTCAACAGCCAAGAAACACGACCAGCTTTTCCATAGGAATAACGAATATCCCACTTTGAAAATCCTGCGGTTTTCAATTTTGTCGCCATGTCTTCCACTCCATATCCATCTCTCACATGCTCTTCGATAAAACTGGTCTCACCGTCATCGTGCACATCACTTCCACCTTGGTCACTGGGCGTAGAAATCAAGAGCATTCCGCCCTCTACCAAACTATTGCAATAGTTGGTGAGTACTTGCACATCTTCTTCTATGTGCTCCATCACATCCACACACAAAACCAAATCATATTGATTGGGACGAACAAATGTAGTTAGGTCGCCCGTTTGGAAATTCACATTGGCAATGCCTTGCTTCTTAAAAAATCCATCACAGTCTGCCACCTGTTCCTCTTTCAAATCCACGGCATCAATGACCTGATAAGGAAGTTCTTTGGCCATGCGGTAAGTGTATTGTCCAAACCCAAATCCAGCATCCAAGATGTTCACTTGTGACTTCTTGTTTTTATCCCATGCTTTCAGCGCCCTTCTGATGTGCCAAGAACGGAGCAAAAGAAGGTCCAACAATTGGTAAAACAAAACCCTGGTCCAGCTAGCTGAATTAAATACAACACCTAATTTTCTTTTGATCGGATCGTAATGCATATTACTTGCTCAATAATCGATTAATTTCTTCTGAATAATCCAATGAATCATCAATAAAAAACTGCAACTCCGGCACCTTTCTCATTTGCTTACCGATGATCAATCCCAAATGCTTGCGCACCAAGGCAGAATTCTCTTCCAACCATTCCATTACTGTTTCACGCTTGTCCGTAGGAAAAACGGATATGTACACTTTGGCATAACCCAAATCGGGAGAAACCCTTACCATCGTCACCGTTACCAAAATGCCCGGAAACCAATCATTGCCATTTCTTTGAAAAATGGTTGACATTTCCTTTTTAATGAGGGCTGAAAATTTTTCAAGTCTTACACCTGCCATGCCCCAAAGGTAAGCCATCCTTGCCATAGCTTTGCCCTATGGAGAAAAAACATGATTTTACCATTCGCAT
>CANHIV010000291.1 GCA_947460525.1 Flavobacteriales bacterium | reverse complement strand
TGAATGATAAATTCAAATTGAACTTGAACTTTGGCCATAGTCTTTAATTTAGGTCTAATGCAAGTATAAGCATAAAAAGACAATTATTTATGATTTGCATATCAACACATTTGAAATAATTGTTTACTTTGGAAAACTGATAGCATGATGAGCAAAGCATTGAAAATAGGATTGGTTGGATTGGGCAATATTGGCAAGCGTCATCTATTGTTGTTGGGTCAGCTTTCTGAATTTCAATTGGTCGCACTTTGCGATAATGAAAATGCAGGGAATAGCGAAATTATTGATGTTCCTTTTTTTTCTAATTATGCAGATTTTTTAAGTCATTGCAAAGAAATCAATGCAGATATTATCGTTATCGCCACCCCTCATTTTGAGCATGCCCAACAGAGTATCGAAGCATTAAAAATGGGATTTCATGTGTTGGTCGAAAAACCAATGGCGTTGACCAGTGAAGATGCATTATTGATGAACGAGACGGCCGCTAAGGCCAACCGAAAACTGTGGGTGGTCAAACAAAATCGTTTCAACGCTCCTGTAGCTAAGGTTAACGAATTGATTACATCTGGCAAATTGGGAAAGATTTACCACTTGCAATGTCAAGTCATTTGGAACAGACACGCTCCCTATTATTTGGATTCCAATTGGAGAGGTGATTTAAAAAAGGAAGGCGGGGCACTTTTTACGCACGCCAGTCATTTTATAGATTTAATGACCTGGTGGGCGGGCAATGTTGTCGATGCCAAAGGATTGGTAAAACGGTTCAAGCAGCCCATTGAAACAGAGGATATGGGATCGGCCGTAATGGAATTTGAATCAGGGGCAATGGGGAATATCACTTGGACCACCTTATCCAACAACAGAAATCAAGAGGGGAGCATCACCATTATTGCAGAAAAGGGAACGATTAAAATTGGCGGACTATATCTGAATCAATTTGATTTTTGGGATGTTGAAAGTATGGATTGTCCAAGCTTGGATGATTTAATGCACGATCTTCCCAACGATTATGGACAATACCAAGGAAGCAGCAGTAACCATCATTACGTATACCATTCAATTTCTCAAGAACTTTTGCATGGCCAAGGCTGGGCTGTTGATGGAAAGGAGGGGCTCAAAAGCATTGTAGCCATTGAGAAAATATACAGAGCCGTGCGTTGAGTTATGCAGAATGCATTGGTCATTAATTTTAAGTCACCGCCCTTCAAGGGGATTGGTGGTAGACGTTGGTCAAAGATTTCTAAGGCGTTAATTCGACATGGAGTCAATGTTCATTTGATCCGTGGCAATTGGTTAGAAGGTGAGGTGGCCAAAGAATTCTGCAATGGAACTTCAGTAGCCATTCCAATTCAGCATCCTTATTACCATTCAAAATCATGGTTCAAAAGATTCATTGATCGAAAGGAGTACTATCGACGTCGATGGCAAGGAGACTATACTTTTTTTGATGAGGGGGCATACTCGATAGATGCATTGAAATCAGAAATTAGAAGCATACTTCGAGACAATGATATTCAGTGGGTTTTTATTTCTTGCCCCCCGTATAGCTGGACATATGAAGCAACCCGATTGATCAAAACGGAATTTCCAGAAGTTAAGATTTGGGTGGATTTACGTGACCCTTGGTTAACAGCCAACAACTGGGGAATTCCGGGACTCAACCAAAAACAAAGCGCTTTAGAGGAGAAGCGGCATCAATATGTTGGTCAATTTGCCGACTTTATTTCTAGTCCAGCCTTTGAGATATTACAGGAGTTTAAAGATTGTCAGCAAGAAAAATTTATTCACTTGAAGCATTTTTATGATGCCGATGATGTTTCAAATTTAACAATCGCGGAATCTAATTCAACAGACAAGAGATCTTGGGTGTATGCTGGCCAGTTCTATGTTGGAATGGAGCCATTTGCGCAAAGTCTTAAGGATTTTTCTGTCCGTTTTGTAAATGATGAGTTTCACCTGTTTTCCAAGGATTTGGATAAGTTTCAATCGCAACTGAATGATTCTTTAAACATTCAATTCGTTGAAGAGCAGGGTTCTCAGGTTTTTGAAAAGGTGAAAAATTGTTTTGGCTTGATTCTGATGTTATCGGATTATAACAAGGATTTCTTTACGACAAAATTCTTTGATTATTTGCCATTTCAAAAACCAATAGCCTACTTTGGGCCTGACGGAAAAGTGAGCGCGTTTTTAAAGCAGCATGGTACACTATTGACCGATTATAAGCCGTTCGAGGTTTATTCGTTAAAAGGATATGATATTTCTAGAGATGAATTATCTTTCCGCGTCGAACAGATTTTGAACCTATGTCAAAAAAACGAAATATCGCTTTAGCACTTTTTGTTGTTGCTTTCTTTGCTTTTCAATCCAATCTAATTGCTCAGCTTATTGTCAACGCAGGTGTACCTGCCACCAATTTAGCGGGATCAGCATTTGGTAATGGAATTACAGTTTCCGGAATTCCTGAGATCAATTGCAATAGCGCACAATATGGTTCTTTTACAAACGGACTAACCACAGATTTAGGATTCAATTCGGGATTGGTGATGTCAACAGGCTCGGCTGTGGCCGCTGCGGGACCCTCAGGTCAGAACGCTTCTACATCCTATGGTATTTCCTATACAGATCCAGAGCTCACCGCAATTTCTCCTGGAGCAACCAGAGATGTTTGCATCATCACAATCAATATTGTGCCTCAATGCAACACCTTGGCACTTCGATTTGTTTTTGGCTCTGAGGAATATCCTGAGTTTGTTGGCGGAAATTTTAATGACGTTTTTGGATTCTTTGTTTCAGGTCCCAATCCGAGTGGTGGCAATTACACCAGTATGAATGTTGCACAATTGCCCAACGGCACTCCTGTTTCCATCAACAATGTGAATGCAACGAGCAATCCCGAGTTTTATGTTGACAATAGCAACAATGGTTACATCAAGTATGACGGACTTACTACAGTTTTATTGCCGGTTATAGACGTTATTCCTTGTGAAGTATATACCTTCAAATTGGCCATCGCAGATGCGGGAGACTTTATATATGACTCTGCTATTTTTATTGATTTCATCTCTTGCTCCAATAG
>CANHIV010000290.1 GCA_947460525.1 Flavobacteriales bacterium | reverse complement strand
GTTTCTGACGAACAAAGCGATGTTTTGGCGATCACTTTGGCAAGCAGAATCGAAAATGAAATGACCTATCCCGGACAAGTTCGCGTTACTGTAATTCGCGAGAAAAGAGCGGTAGGTGTGGCTCGATAAGTATTCATGTTGATGAAAAAAGGAGACCTTTTTTGGTCTCCTTTTTTTCTGATATAAATCATTTTTAACAAAATCAGAGGCAACCCGTTGCAACTTGTTTGGCTTTATTGGAGTTTTTAAACTCTGTATGAAATTGAAATATTGGTTAATGACAATTGTGCTTTCCGCACTGCTGGGTAGCACAATTACTTGGGGAATCCAAAAAGTTATTCAGAATAACTCAACGGAAGGTGGAGACTTTTCAATTTATGAATTTAATCGACGCTCCGGATTTAAATTCATCAAACCTCTTCAATTTATTGAAAGTAAAATTGAATACCCTGATTTTCTCAACCTAAAACAACAGCTGGAGGAAACCATCGACTCTCTTGAATCCGCAGGCGTTTTAGGTTCGGCTTCCGTTTACCTTCGTGATTTTGAACAAGCGGGATGGATTCATGTTAATCCTAAAAATCAGTTTCATCCAGGATCTTTGATGAAGATAGGCACACTCTACGATGTTCTTCTTCAAGCCGAAAGAGATACTAGCCTGTTGCATAAAAAATTGATTTTTCAGCCCGGTAAAGAGAAAATTCCTACCCAATCTTTCGGTACAAAAAGTATTAAACCTAATACTGAATATAGTATTTATGAGCTGCTTAACTATATGATTGCTCACTCAGACAATAATGCTACTTCAGTGCTACACAGCGTTGTTAATTACGCCAACTACTTGCAGATTTTTAACGAATTAAACATTCCCAGACCCAATGCTTCTAGTGCACAGTATACATTGAAAGCCAGCGAAATTTCGAATTTTTTCAAAGTGTTGTACAACAGCACACTCCTTTCTCCGGAAATGTCGGAAAAGGCTTTTGAGATATTAATCAGATGTGATTTCAAAAAAGGCATGTCAGCAGGCCTACCCTCATCTGTAACCTTGGCTCATAAGTTTGGAGAATACGGATACCCCAACAGCGATCATGAATTACATGAAATGGGAATCATGTATTTAAAGGATAAGCCATACTTATTGACGATTATGACAAAAGGAAAAGATGTGAAGAATCTAGGCCCAACGATTGCACTTTTAACGAAGAAAACATCGCAATACCTTTTGAAGTCAGTTTCAAAAAAATAAGTATTTACATACTCAGCATAAATTATGCGTTTAGCTTTTGCTTGAAATTATCGAGATTCTTGATAATTGTACTTTTATGCTCAGTTAAGATGCATATACCTTATGCATTGAGACTTAAGTTTTGGGATTTATGATTTCTTTGAATCATGAATTCAAATACATCATCAATCTTTTACTTTAGTCGATCTGAAAGAACAGGAATCGTCATTTTAATATTATTATTGATTAGTCAGTGGGCAATCAGAATTATTTGGTATCCCCAAAAAACACCATCTCCCTATTGGCGAAAACTACAACTCGTATCTATCGAAGATTCAATGACCCAACAGATCGTTGATGCCTACTTATACGATTCTACCTGGGGTGTGAACGCACAAAACCAAATCAAAGTAGAAATCAATCATGCAGACAGTGCACAATTGGAAGGGCTTCCAATGATTGGCGGTTTCTTGGCACAAAGAATCGTGAACCATAGAAATGCCTTGGGGGGCTACTACAGCCTAACGCAACTTTTAGAGATCCCCCAACTCAAAGAAAGCACATGGGAATCCATCTATCCGCATTTGTCTTGCAATAAAAAAGTAAAGAAAATAAATCTCAATTCAACTTCAATAGAAACGTTGGTGCAACATCCTTACATCAGCTTTACCCAAGCACAACGATTGGTGCGCTACCGCGAACAACACGGCCCCTTTCACACATTAGATCAAATAAAAGCCACCAAATTCATACCCGATTCTACCTGGACCAAAATGGTACACTATCTTGCGGTAGATAGTATACATCATGAATCTGAGTGAACAAATAAAAAAGGTATTAATTGACGTTCCTGACTTCCCAAAGCCAGGCATATTATTCAAAGACATTACCCCCCTTTTCAAGGATTGCCATTTGTCCAAAGCCCTCATAGCCGAGGCCGCTGAGTTGATCAAATCCACCAATGCTGAAGTGATTGTCGGATTAGAAAGTCGTGGTTTTCCAATGGGCTTTGCATTGGCATTAGCACTTGATTTGCCCTTTGTCATGATTAGAAAAAAAGGGAAATTGCCCCGTCCCACACATCAGGTGCATTACGCTTTGGAATACGGTGAAGCCGCAATGGAATTGCAGATTGGAGACATTGCACCCCATCAAAAAGTGTACATCCACGATGATCTTTTGGCGACGGGAGGAACGGCAGAGGCGGCCGCTGAGCTGATTCAACAAGCCCAAGCTGAACTAGTAGGATTTGGATTTCTCATGGATCTCCAAGGATTAAATGGTAAAGAAAAATTAATGCGTTTCAGCGTACCTATTCATACCTTTGTCACGCTTTAAAAAGCTGAAAATTTCAATGATAAATTTTCCTTATGAACTTCACTCCATCTGAAAACGAAAGCATGATCGCCCAAATGGTGCGTGACTTTGCTGAAAAAGAAATCCGTCCACATGTAATGACTTGGGACGAAAGTCAAGAATTTCCTCGCGAGGTATTTCGCAAAATGGGACAATTGGGGCTCATGGGCATATTGGTTCCTGAGCAATACGGCGGCGCAGGTTTGGGATATTACGAATACAAAACGGCCATTGTTGAAGTGGCCAAAGTTTGTGGCTCTATTGGTTTAAGTCTTGCGGCGCACAATTCACTTTGCACCAATCATATTTTGGAATTTGGTAACGAGGAGCAAAAGCAAAAGTACCTTCCCAAATTGGCCAGTGGTGAATGGATTGGTGCATGGGGTTTGACAGAAGCCAATACGGGTAGTGATGCCATGAGAATGAAATGCACTGCTGAAAAAGACGGTGAATATTGGGTAATCAACGGCACCAAAAACTGGATTACCCACGG
>CANHIV010000289.1 GCA_947460525.1 Flavobacteriales bacterium | reverse complement strand
CTTTCAGAATACTTGATCTCAACCGAAGCATTGGCTGCGGGTTCGCCATCTTTGTTCTGCACGCTTCCCTTTACAACCATTACCTTCTCTGGCTTGGCAGGTGTGGGCATTTGAAATGAATACACATCCCAAGTTCTTTCTCCTCTGAATTTCTTGGCGCCGAAATAGCCCAATTCGCCATCACTGCTCACGACAACACCAATTTGATCATTCTCGTCATTGATGGGATAACCGATGTTTTTAATTTCAGTGAATGTGAGGTCATCGTTCATCTTGGTGTAATAGATGTCCAAACCGCCAACGCCCAAATGGCCATCGCTGGAGAAGTACAAGGTCTTGCTATCACTATGAAAATAGGGCCCTTTCTCTTGGCCTTTGGTATTGATATTTCCCTTCACGGGTTGCGCAACGCCCCATGTGCCATCGGTTTGACGCAAACTGTAAAACAAATCATGGGTGGGATTTCCACTTCCATCTTTCATGGTGCCTTCTCTGACCGTGGCAAAAACCAATATTTGGCCATCTCCACTGAGCGTAGGCTGTCCTTCCCAACCATTGTCGGTGTTGATATTGGGACCAAGATCCACCAACTCTTCCCAAACGTAAATCTTATTCCCTTTGTCATCCAGTTTTTTGGTGTATCGGGTGCTGTACAAATCAAAGTTGCCGGGGTTTTTGGGCTTGGGATTTTTCTTGGCAACAATCATCTCTTTGTTGTCCAAAGAAATCGTGATACCGCCGTAGTTAGAACCAACATTGAAGGGCCTTGGTAAGGGATTACCATTGTCAAAATAGGCATTGATGTCTGCACGTTTGGACCACGTCAACTCTTCCACCATTTTGGGTTCAACATCGCCTTTGGCTTGACGCATGAATTGGCGGGTGTAAAATAATATTTCACCATCTGGGGACAATAGGGGAAGGTATTCTTCCTTATCTGAACACACGCCCTCTACTTTCATGGGCTCAAATGGGGTCTTGTTTTGATATATCTCTCGATATGCTTTAACATGTGGCAATGCTTCTTCTACCTCTTTGTATTTCTTTTCATATTGCTTTCCTACTTTGGTGGGGTCATCAGAAGGAAAACGCAGAAATTTCTCAAAATAGAGTAGTGCATCGTCAAACTCTCTATCCGCGTAGGCCATGGCTCCCAAGTAGTAGAAGGGTTCTGGATCATAGACCTCGCATTTGGCAACCAAGTTTTTTAAAGTTTCCTTGGCATTGCTAAAATCCAAATCGCTGTTCTTGGCCCGTAAGAATTCCATTTCTCCCAAGGCATGCAGGCAAGGCAAACATTCAGGATCCATCTCAATGGATTTCATGACGGCCTCTCTCTTTTCAGAAGAACTTCTGTCTTTGTCTTTTGCTTTTTCAAGCATCTTTAAAACCTTGGGGGAGGGGACGTGCTCACAACCTTCTTCTTGTGCTTTACTACCAATAGATAAAACAAGGGCAATCATTACCCCCAACCAAGCTCTTCTCTGCATGACTTACTCTATGGTTTTACAATATTGACCCAAGTGGATTTTTCCGTCTTTGAAATAGAATGGATAGTTCTCACCCAAAATTTCTTCCATTCCTTGAATGGGGTTGGGACTGTCTTTTACAAATTTCCATTTGAAGTTCTTGGTTTTGTTGTTGCCATCAATAGCAACACCGCTGCCATTGGAAATCAATGTCATTCTCTTGATCACATCTCTCGCTTCAGGGCTGTTGCAAATGCCTTGCGCTTCTTCGCAACAAGCGTATGTGCCATACAAATCACCCAAAGAAAACTCGTACATTTTTCCAGGTTCCTCTACAATCTTCTCTTTTGGAGTAGCCGCAGGTTTTTCCTTGGGTTCCATGTTCAACTCCGGCTTTCTGATATTGGGCTTCGTAGTGTCAGCAGGGGCCATGTTCAATTCAGGTTTGCGAACCTCTTTCTCTTTCTGTTTCTCGCTCTGTTTCTCGCTCTCTTTCACATTCCCATTCTCATTCTCATTCTTCCTTGCGGTGAATGTTTTGCTTTCAGCTTCAGTTAAATCAATTTTCTTTCCTTTGAAATATGCCGTAACAAAGGCATCTTCATATCCCAAAGCTCTAATTTTGCCCAACTGCGCTTGTGCTTCAGAGCGCTTCATGTATTGTCCAGTTGAATAACGGTAAAGATTTTTGCTGGTTACATACTCCATATTCAAATTGGGCAAGGTGATTTCGCCTTCCAATGCAGGTCTTCCAAATACCCCCACTTGAATGGTGAAATAGCCATTCTCATCGTCTTCGATTTTGTTCGCTACCAATGCTTTCTCACTGGTGGCTTTGTTTTCTTTGACTGCAGGTTTTGGATTTTTCTTTTCTTCTTCTTTGGCTTTTTCGGCTGCGTCCAGGCTAATGCGTTTTCCATCCTTATATACTACAACAAATGCATCGGCATAACCCATTTTACGAATTTCATTGCGGGCTTCCATAGCATCTCGTTTATCGGGGAACAATCCGGCCATGTAACGCGTGAACCCATTGTTCAATTTTTGTCCCATCACAGGTGCAAAGTCATTGAAAGTATTCTCGGGTATGGGCTTTTTGAATGCGCCAACCTGAACGGTGTAAACAATACCTTCAGGCATGGGCTCGTCTACTGGAATGGGGTTTTGAGCACCGTAAGCTGACTTGTTGATTTTCACAAAGAAGGTTTTGTCGACACGCTCTGGTTTGGTTCTCATCAAATCCATTGCGTCTTCTTTGCTGTAGGTTTTGCTTTCCAAAACAATTCCATTTCTTTTGACGGCTTCATCACTCAAGGTCAAAGCGCTCAGTTGACTGGCCAAGTCGTCATCTACTTTCTCTGAACCTTGCTCACCTTCATTTTGGCGGGTGTTTGTAGTAGTGATCTTCTCTTGCTCTGCATTTACAGTAACATCAACATTGTGTGTACTGTATTTAGCACGAATAGCGTTGGCATCATTGGCCAATAAAAAAGCTTCTTCTTCTGTGGCATACAATTGGAAGATAGGTAGTGCATCAATGGCTTTGATCATGTGGCGGTACATACCGGCTACCATCATGTCTTTGGCAAAAGCAGAGCGAATGAGTTGATCCTTTTGAATGGGGTCTGT
>CANHIV010000288.1 GCA_947460525.1 Flavobacteriales bacterium | reverse complement strand
TTGATGCCACCAATCAAAGGGGAGAGACCATCCAAATTGAGAAGGTTATCATGGCCACGGGGCACAGTGCGCGAGATATTTTTGAGCAATTGGATCATAAAAAACTGACAATAGAATTCAAGTCTTTTGCCTTGGGTGTTCGTGTAGAACATCCCCAAACTTGGATCGATCAGCAGCAGTACCATTGCGAAGTGAAATCGGAAAACCTTCCTCCTGCAGCCTACAGTTGGGTGGAGCAAGTGAACGGAAGAGGGGTTTATTCCTTTTGCATGTGTCCCGGTGGTATCATCGCACCATGCGCTACAGATAAGGAAGAAGTGGTGACCAATGGTTGGTCGCCAAGCAAGCGAAACAATCCATGGGCCAATAGCGGAATAGTGGTTCCTGTGCAATGGGAAGATATTCCAGAGTTTCATCAATATGGTGCATTGGCTGGACTTCGGTTTCAGCAGGCTGTGGAAAGAAAATGTTGGGAGGAAGGCGGAAAAACGCAGCAGGCACCTGCGCAAAGGCTCGTTGATTTTGTGCATGGAAGAAAGTCAAAAGACTTGCCTGGCTGTTCCTATTTGCCAGGTGTAGTCAATCGAAATTTGTATGATGTTCTTCCCGGGTTTATTGGGACAAGTCTGCGACAAGGATTTCTTCAAATTTCAAAAAAGATGAAAGGGTATTTGCATCCTGATGCCATACTCGTTGCGCCGGAATCCAGAACTTCATCTCCAGTAAGAATTCCCAGAGACAAAGATTCATTGCAACACCCGGATTGTCAAGGATTGTATCCTTGCGGTGAGGGAGCGGGATATGCTGGTGGAATTATTTCAGCGGCCATTGACGGAGTGCGTGTGGCGGAAACATTATCTTTGACCTATGCCTAATCTTTCACGTTGGATCGATGACGCTGCTGATCAAGTGGCCACTTTGCCTGGAATAGGAAAGAAGACGGCCTTGCGCCTGGTTTTGCATTTGATTAGAAAATCTCCGGAGGAGGTTGCCAAATTTGCACAGAGTATTCTCGATGCAAAGACCAACATTAAAAGTTGCCAAGAATGCCACCAACTTTCAGATGATGACATCTGTGAAATTTGTAAGAATCCCACGCGCAATAAAACATCTATCTGTGTCGTTCAAGACATACGAGATGTTTTGGCAGTGGAAAATACAGGTCAGTTCAATGGGGTATATCATGTTTTAGGAGGATTAATCTCTCCCATGGAAGGTGTATCTCCTTCTGACTTGCACGTGGAATCATTGATTGAGCGTGTGGAGAAAAACCAAGCCCAGGAAGTTATATTGGCATTAAACGCAACGATGGAGGGGGAAACCACCTCTTTTTATTTGTATAGAAAACTAAGTCCATTCTCTGTCAAGGTGTCCAACATCGCAAGAGGAGTGGCCGTGGGGGGCGAATTGGAATACACGGATGAAGTAACCTTGGGTCGCAGTATCGTGCATCGCACACCCTATGAAATGACGTTGAAGCGATGAAGTTATCGGTGATCATCGTCAACTACAATGTCCAATATTTTTTGGAGCAATGCCTGATGAGTGTTCAAAAGGCTTTGGTAGGAATCAGCGCAGAGGTCTTTGTGGTGGACAATGTGTCCAAGGATGATTCTGTTAAAATGGTGCAAACCAGATTTCCTGAGGTTGTTCTAATTGCCAATAAAGAAAACGTTGGCTTTTCTAGAGCCAACAACCAAGCCATGCGATTGGCAAAGGGCGAGTACATTTTATTATTGAATCCTGACACACTGGTAGAAGAGGATACTTTTCGTCGATGTATTGATTGGATGGATGCCCATCCGCAAGGCGGTGGTTTGGGAGTGAGAATGGTAGATGGTTCTGGAAAGTTCTTGCCGGAATCCAAGCGAGGCATCCCATATCCCATGACATCATTTTACAAGATATCGGGGCTGTATCGCCTTTTCCCCAAGTCGTCTACCATCAATCATTACTATATGGGCCATCTCTCTGAGATGGAGAACAACGAGGTAGAGATTCTTTCCGGCGCATACATGTTCATGCGCAAAAAGACACTCGATGAGGTGGGATTATTGGATGAAGATTTTTTCATGTACGGTGAGGACATTGATTTGTCTTGGCGAATTTTAAAAGGCGGATACAAGAATTACTATCTAGCGGATACAAGAATCATTCACTACAAAGGGGAGAGCACCAAGAAGGGCAGTTTGAATTACGTCTATGTCTTTTATCAAGCCATGGACATTTTTGCCAAGAAACATTTCTCCAATGCCAATGCTGGTGGATTTAGCTTGCTGCTGCAGCTGGCCATTTGGTTCAGGGCGAGTTTGAGTTTTTGCAAGCGAATTGTTTCCGCATTGTCTTTTCCCGTTGCGGATTTGCTATTGACATTGTCGCTGTGGTGGATGGTCAAGAATTTGTATTCTGATTCAACGGGAATTTTAATTCCCAATCCAATTGCCATACCTGCATTTGCGGTGACAGGATTATTTTGGACCATACAAGCGTGGTTGCAAGGGCTGTATGACCAACCTTTGAAACCCAATAAAACTTGGATGGCCATTGGAAAAGCTGCTATCTATGTCTTGTTAATTTACAGCCTACTTCCAGAAACCTGGCGCTTCTCTAGATTGCTGATTATGGCAGGATCACTTATTGCCATGTTGGTATTTTGGCTCAACAGAAAGGTATGGCTGTGGTGGAAGGAGCGAGGTAAGGTTACGGCCAAGAACATTGTCGTTGTTGGCTCTGATGGGGAATGTAAGCGGGTTTTGACTTTGATGAATCTCCCTGATGGAACTGCTTTTGACCGTTGGGACATTGAAGATTTTAAACAAGCCGTTTCTGGTCAAACCTTGTCTGCCAAAGTGCGCATAGAGAAAATTACAGAAGTAGTTTTTTGTGCCAAGGATGTTTCGTCCGAATCGATTATTGCAGCCATGAGTCAATTGTCGAATTCAGGTGTTGAAATGAAAATTGCCCCACCAGAAACGTATTTTTTAATCGGCAGTCAATCCATCGATGGGATTGGAAGCCAAGTGATGGTGGACATCAACTCCATTTCATTGCCAGAGAACAAGAGAAAGAAAAGATTATTGGATATTCTGACCTCATTGTTT
>CANHIV010000287.1 GCA_947460525.1 Flavobacteriales bacterium | reverse complement strand
TTGATTTCACTTTGCACGTAACTGTGACAAGTGATGAATCTTTTCTTTTCTAAAATTTCTAGCAAGGCATCCATTTCCAAATCTCTTCGGGGTTTGGGCAATGGGGTTTTAGATTTTAACGATGCGTTGTATGCTTTCCAAGCCAATCCGTATTCACGGGCTTGATGGAAATGATCGTAATACACTTGCTCCACGCCCATTCTGGTTTGTGGAAAACGAACGCTATTGAAATCTCCAGCATTGCTTTGTTTGACATTTTCTCCCAAAGCAAATTTGATAAAGCCATCTGCATTTTCAATCAGCATTTGATCACCGGTGGTTCCCCAACGCATTTTGATAAGTGCACTTTGTCCACCAATGGCATTTGCACTACCATGCAACAATTGCGCGGAAGTAACGCCGCCGGCCAATTGGCGGTAAATATCAATGTCCTCTGGCCATACGACACGGGCTTCTTCCACCTCAGCACTGGAAGTTTGGGTATGCTCATTTACGGAAAGCAAAGCGATGTGGCTGTGCTCATCAATGATCCCCGAGGTGACGTGTTTTCCTGTTCCGTCAATGACTTGGGCATTGGCTGGAGCAGTAACTTTTCCAACCTGAAGAATTTTCCCATTTTGTATCAAAAGATCACCTTGGATATTGCCTTCCGCTTCATTGGTCCACAATGTCGCATTCTTGATCCATACCGTCTCTTGTTTTGGAAGTTCCGTTCTTCCATAAGCACCAAAAGGATAGGTCATTTCAGTATGTGGGGCAATCCATTCTTCAATGGCGGACTCCTCTTCTGTTTTTGGCTCTTCGCCTATCCACAGATGGCTTCCAGAGATGGGCACATTGCGTTGATCTTGGTTTTGCTCGGACAACAACCAGCCATTTACGATGTGGTTGTTATTTTCCAAAGTGATGTAACGCGCTTCCAGGAACTCTGCATCAATTTTAACACTGTCTTTTCCTGTTTGATTGTCGGTGATCAATTGGAAGGTAATCCTTGCTTCGTCTGTTTTAATCACGCCCTTATTGGTGAGGGTGTCACCGTTTTGAATCCATACCGCTTCTAATCCGCGAGGGCTTTCTTTTACTTGCAAAAGCACTTTGATTTCTTGTGCGTTGGGCATGTTGTTTTTTCGGTAGCTGAGGTCGTAGGTGCCGGTCCATTCATTTTTTTGAATGGGCTTCACTTCATGTTTTTCACCCATCACCCAATTGTATTCAATTTGACAATTGGAAGAAAGGAGCGTGTTGGTGGTAATCAAAAGGTTGGCAAACTTTCCCTTTTCGATGGAGCCAATCAAATCGTAGGCCTTGATCCATTGTGCGGGTCGTGTAATCAATGCGGCAAAGACATCTTGCTCAGTAAGGCCGTACATGGCGGCTTTCCTGATTTGCTTGAGCAATTGTGATTTGTCTTCTAAGCCATCTGCGGTAAAAGTGAAAGGGATTTGAGCGCTCTTGAGTGCGGCGGCATTGCTGGGTGCCCAATCCCAGTGCTTCATTTCTTCCAAGGGGACTTGACGCGCCAACAGTGGATCAATCAAATCCATTGGACCTGGAAAGCTCAATGGCAGGACAAATGAACCTTTGGTGTTTTTAATTTCTTCTATGCGTTGGTATTCATTTCCGCTTCCTTTGAAGATGTATTGGATGTTGTTTTCATCACCAATTTTATCTGCGCGTAGCACATTCCATTTGTCATCGGTTTCAAAGAAAGAAGGGAATTGCTGCAACTGCGCAAAGGATTCAAGGCTCAAATTGCGTTCGGTTTTGTAACCGCTGCTTTGGTACCATTGGGCATCGAAATAGGTTTGACGCAAAAGGGCAATGGAACCCATCAAGCTGGAAGGGTAGTCTTGTTGGCTGTTTCCTTTGTCAAACGAGTAATGTGAAGAGACATTGGAACGCAATAGTCCAATATTCTCATTTTCGTGCAAGGCCACCAACGCACCGCTACCTCTGACAATTCCATTGTTTTGGTAGGTCAATACCGTTCCAAAACCGGCTTGAATCATCGCCTTGGCTTGTTCAGCATCATAGCCATAGTGGTAGCTGGCGGCGTAATCGGCATGAATGGCGTCATTCCATCCAAAGGCGCCTTTTCTGTCGCTGTCTGCATGCGGAAATGGCGACCAATTGGAACGTTCAATCTGTGGTTGTCCCAAGTGGCTATTCAAATCAATAAAGGATGGATAGATGTGTTTCCCTTCACAAGAAATTTCCACCGTTCCCGGAGGCAATACGATTTGACTACCGACATTGACAATTCGCCCCTGCGCGATAAGCACCGTGGCGTCCTCAATGGTGGTGGTTTCATTGATGTGAACAGTGGCGTGGGTCAATGCTGTAGGAACAACATCTTTTTCCCTGGCACCATTGACCGGAAATGTGGGTTGTGCTTGAAGACAAATCGTCCCCAAGATTGCAGCACACGTAAAAAGTTTTCGCATACTGCAATGATAAGGAATAAACGGTTACTCTACAACGCCGACGTGTTCAGGAATAATCAGCTTTCCAGTAGTTTTGGCTTGTATCTCTTCTATGCTTACATCGGCAGCTCTTTCTAACAAAACAAATGCGCCATCGCGGATATCAAAAACGCCCAGATCGGTCACCACCTTTTGGATGCAATGCACGCCAGTAAGCGGCAAGGTACAAGCAGGAAGGAGCTTCGAATTCCCTGCCTTGTCACAATGTTGCATGGCCACAATGATATGTTTGGCAGAGGCTACCAAGTCCATGGCGCCGCCCATTCCTTTCACCATTTTACCAGGAACTTTCCAATTGGCAATGTCGCCATTTTCACTCACCTCCATTGCGCCCAAGATCGTTAGATCCACTTTTTGCGCACGTATCATCCCAAAGCTCATGGCGCTGTCAAAAACAGAGGCGCCAGGAAGGGTGGTTACGGTTTGTTTTCCAGCGTTGATCAAGTCAGCATCTTCATCCCCTTCAAATGGGAAAGGCCCAGTGCCGAGCAAACCATTTTCGGATTGAAGTACAACCTCAATATGTTCTGGTACATAGTTGGCCACAAGAGTGGGGATACCAATTCCTAAGTTGACATACATGCCATCTTTTACTTCTTTGGCGATGCGTTTTGCAATTCC
>CANHIV010000286.1 GCA_947460525.1 Flavobacteriales bacterium | reverse complement strand
CCGACTCTTCAAATTCCTCTGAAAATGCGTCGGGGTGATAATATTTGGGAGCGCCTCCACTAAAACGCAGCATGGCATCTTTGATGGGAATGCTATCTTGATTAACGGGTACCCAAATTTGCTGATGGGGCTTCTTGGTGCCAAAACGCGGATAAATGACAACGGGAAATTCCAATCCTTTGGATCGATGCACCGTCATGATCTGAACTGCTTCTGCGCTAACTTGACTATTGATGCACAATTTGCCTTTGGCCTTGTCCCACCATCGAACCAACTCAGAAGGATAGTACCCCCAATGTTGCGATTTTTGAGACAATTGATCCAACAAATATTCCACGTACTCATCTACTTCAATACCCATGATTGAGATCGCCGCCCTGGCAATGTCATAGGCAGAAGAACCCGACATCCATCTCATCGGTAAATCAATTCGCCATTGCAACAAGACATCAGCAATTTCAGAAAGTTCAAATCGCTTGGAACCATCTTTCCGTGTGCGCTCTACCATGCAAGCCAATAAAGCTTCATGGCGTGAAAATTCTGCAGGAAACACTTCAGCAATGGAGCGAATCAAATCGAAACGATAATACAATTCTTTGGGCTGAGCCAGATAAATCAAATACGCCATGAGCAAACGCACTTTGGGCGATTGCGCCAGCAAAAAACTATCCTGTGTATTGATGGCAATCTGTGCGGCTTTCAATGCTTGCGCAATGGGGCTAGCATCCGATTTACCTTTTCGGGTAAGGATTGCAATGTCTGACAGCGAGAAACCTTTTTGCTGGCAATCCTGCACCACGGCTACCAAATCAGCAATCATCAATTCCCTTGTTTTTTCCTCTTGCTGAAAGACATGATAATGGACAGATCCAGGATGCTGGTTCTTGTCCAACTGTTCCTGCCCTTCATATACCGCTTGCATCATCGGTGTCATCTCTCCTCTAAGAATTTCAAAAACGTGGTTATTAAACAATACAACATTTTTGAAACTTCTAAAGTTGGCGGCCAAATGCATCGGGCGATAACTCGTCTTTACCAAAGTCTCCAATCCCAGAAGACCATCATTCATGGGTACCGTTGGCAATTGCACAAATTGTTTTACATCGCCATTCCTCCACCGATAAATACTTTGCTTGCCATCACCAACCACAAAAACCTCTCCTCCTTTGGAAAGGCTTTGATGAACCAATGGAAGAAAATTCTTCCATTGCAATTGGGAGGTGTCTTGAAACTCATCAAAAAGCAAGTCGTCAAATCGCTCTCCTACTTTCTCATAAATAAAAGGGGTTGGGTTGTCAATGATGACCTTGGAGATTACCTGATGAAAATCTTGAATCATCAAAAAGTTTCTTTCCAACTTTAACTCTTCGGCGACATCATGAAGATAGTGAACCAAGCCCAAAGCATAAAAATTCGCTATCCATTTGTCGACCAAATAATAGGTTTTGATTTCATCACTTCGGTACCATTCCCACAAAGACAACACCTGTTGATTGATGGCATCGGCATTTTGCTCAAACGCATCCTTAATGGCACTTTTTCCTTTGATCTTGGTCCAACTTGATTCCATTGCCCCTGTCCATCTCGACGAGAGGTCCTCGGCCATAAAAGGGTTCTCTTTGTCATTCACCAAAACCATCTCTGACAAAGCTTTCAACTTGTTGTAAGGCTGACCGCTGTAGTAGTGGTGCTCTTTGATGTCCGTAGAACAGGCGTCCAATAATGTTATGGCATTCTTGGCCAAATCCATTGGCTTCTTGGCCAATTGTGCACGCCACTTGATGAGCGTATCAAATACTTTGGAAAAATCATCCAACCCCAATCCCTCTTGCCTTGCCAAAGCCTCCATTCCCTTTTCGGTGTACATGGTTCGGGCAAACTCTAGCATCACCGTCTTTGGATTCCATGATTTCCCTTCCTCCATTTGAAATTGCACGAGCTTTTTGAGATACCCCGTAATCGCGGTTACTTTTCCCGTTTGATCCAAACAACGATCCACCACTTCCTCCAAGACACGATCAACATCCATCTCAATCTCAAAATCAGGATGCATCCACAAATCACGCGCAAAGGATCGTACGATGCGATGGATAAACGCATCAATCGTTGACACTGCAAATCGATGATAATGATGCAAAATATGGGTCAGCGTTTTCTGCGCTCGTTCTTCAAGCGCAAAGGGATCAATCTTTAACTCCGCAGCAATCTCATGAAAAAGGCCATAAGCACCATCCGTTGACTTCAATTTGGAGCCATGTGAAAAATCATGCAAGCGATCTAAAATTCGCTTCTTCATTTCCGCGGCAGCATTGTTGGTAAAAGTGATGGCTAAAATTCTTGCGTACCGATCTGGCTGATCTTCTCGCAAACACAAACGCAAATATTGCTTGACCAAATTGTAGGTTTTTCCGCTTCCCGCGGAACTGCGACAAACCCAAAATTGAGGTGTTAAGTCTCTCATCCCAACGAAAATAATTGACATTGTGACGCGTTTAACAGATAGTTATCCAATGTTGATATAATTTTAGAGTATGAATAAGTTTCATCTTCTCATTGGAATGATATTGTTGAGTATTACCTTGACGCAATGCAGTGCTTGCAAAGAACCCCAGGAACCAGAGGGAAGTAAGGATGCTACCTACATTGTGCATTGGATTACACGATTTGGTGAAAACGATTTGGTTCAAGGTCAAACCTACCGCGACGCTTTCAATAGAAGGCTGCTCTTGGAGGATTTGCGCGGTTATGTGAGCGACGTGAAATTGATAGATGAGAATGACAGCGCCATTGTATTAAAAGACTTTTCCTTGCTGAATTGGTTTTCAGATCCCACCATATCGGTTGCGGGTCGACCGGCCAAAATCAAAGCACTTCAATTTTCGTTGGGCATTCCATCTGCTTATAACACCGCTGTTGATCCTACCACCTATCCCAATTCACATCCGCTATCTGTGGCTGGTGCCGCAGGAATGTTTTGGACATGGAATACAGGCTACATCTTTTATCAGCTCAATGGCAAATGTGATTTGAGTGGGTCCGAAAACCAACCGATGATCGACCCCATCGCCTACCATTGCGGAGATGATACTTTGTACCGCACCATCACTTTTGATATTACCGACTT
>CANHIV010000285.1 GCA_947460525.1 Flavobacteriales bacterium | reverse complement strand
GTGAGGATGACCAATACTTTGTTCATTTTTTTATGTTTTTTAAAGTTTGAAATAATGAGTTTTCGGTCATTGAAATTTTCATGGAATGAACCACATTCTTTCTATATCCGTGAATATGAAAAGGATCTCTATTGGCCCAATCTTGTGCCTCTTCTCTTGATTGGACATTGAGAATGATGAGACCTGTTGTATGACCAATGGGATCGATTTGATGGGTGGAAGTTAAATCAAAATCAATAGGCCCTGCCATTATTAGTTTATTCTTCGCTTTCAATTCGGCTCCCCACTGGTAATGTTCCATTAGTACGGATCGCCCAGCCTCAGAACTTGGATTTTGCCATTTGTCCAATGTCTCAGCAATGATGATGTAAACATCTATGGGCTGGTCGTTGATGACGCTGTGACTCATAGAAAAAATTAAAGTGATAAAAAAGGATAGTCGATATAACCTTGGTCTTTTCCACCGTACATCGTGGCGCGATCGGCTTGGTTCAATTCTGCATTGAGTTCGAATCGCTTCGGCAAATCGGGATTGGCCAAAAATAAAGTGCCATATGAAACCATGGCGGCTATTCCTTTTTGCAATTCTGCTTCTCCAGTTTCTCGGTTGTAACCACAATTGGCGATGACCGGATGTTTGGATATTTTGCCAAAGGTGTCAATGCAGTTATCTGGATATTGGGGATATTGTTCTTTGGAGAATGGAACATTCATGATGTGCACATAAGACAAAGGCATTTCATTTAGATGTTCGATCAAATGCTTGAACTGCTCAATGGGATGCTCGTGCATGATGTTGTTGTAAGTACTCGTAGGGGATATGCGAATCGAGACTTTGTTTTCTCCAATGGCATTGACCATTTCTTGCATGACTTCGATGACAAATCGATTTCTATTCTCCATGCTTCCTCCGTATTCATCCGTTCGGTGATTGGCGCTATCCGCCAAAAATTGATTGGGCAAGTAGCCAAAAGCGGCATGTAATTCAACGCCATCAAATCCCGCATGGATGGCGTTGATAGCAGCATTTTTGTAATCCTGAATGATGGCTTTTATTTCTGCATGCGACAATTCATGCGGCGTTTCATAGTCCTTTAATCCTTCCATGGTGAAGTGCTGTTGTCCTTGAATGGCAATCGCTGAAGGAGCTTCAGGGGTGTCACCATTTTTCACCAAGGAGTGACCTACACGACCGGTATGCCACAATTGTGCATAAATAGCGCCGCCCTTTGCATGCACACTAGCGGTTACCTTTTTCCATGCTTCTATTTGCTCTTCGGTAAAAAGTCCTGGTGTCATCGGACTTCCCAAGGCTTGTCTACTGATGTTGATCGCTTCACTAATGATGAGACCAGCACTGGCGCGCTGCGTATAATACAATACGGTTGAATCACTCACCACACCGTTGAAATCAGCTCTTGATCTTGTCATTGGCGCCATGGCCATTCTGTTTTGAAGGCCAATACCACCGAGGCTTATTTTTTCTAATAGTTTCATATTCAAATTTTATGGTGCAAATGTAATCCCATTACTTTACATTTGTAACTAGTTACACTTTTGTATAGTAGTAACCCAAAGTAAAGCAATGAATGAAATAAGCTGTTTATGGCGAAAAAAAATATTGAAGTTTCTTCACACAAGTGCAGTTTGAAGGATGTTTTGGATGTGATTGGCGGGAAATGGGCCATGCCCATTATTTATATTCTGTCCAAAGGGAAGATGCGTTTCAAGGAATTGGAAAGGACTATTGAGGGGATCAATACGCGAATGTTGGTGAAGGAATTGAAAAATTTAGAAGCCAATGGTATACTTACTCGCGAGGTCTTTGCGACTGTTCCTCCTACGGTTGAATACCAACTTACTGAAAAAGGCGACCGATTGTTGCCGAGTATCAAATCCCTTCATCAATGGGGCGAGGCCTACGCTTAAGCAAATTTCAGATGCAATCAACAAAAAAGGCCCGAAAGGGCCTTTGTACTTTGTTTCAATTTGTCTATTAAGCTTTTCTAACGAACTCTGATTTAAGTCCCATCGATCCAAATCCATCAATCTTACAAGAGATGTTGTGGTCACCGTCTACCAAGCGAATGTTCTTGACTTTGGTACCGGCTTTTACTGGCTTGGGTGCTCCTTTTACGGGCAAATCCTTAACGACAATAACGCTGTCTCCATCTACCAAGGGCGTTCCATTGGAATCCAAAACTTGGCTTGAGGCTGCAGCGGCCGCCGCTTCTTCTGCCTCTTCTGATGGGCTCCATTCGTGAAAACACTCAGGACATACCAATAGATTGTCACTGGGATAAGTGTATGGGGATTGACATTTGGGACAAGGAGGCAAGTTGCTATCGCTCATGATTTTTGTTTTTTGATGTCGCGAATATCGCGCGAATCAATCCGTTAACCAAAGGTCTTGATATTTGTCATCTGGATCATATTGCTGGGCTTGCTTGGCAATGTTGAATTGTCGCCACCCACGCGGGTCATGTCCCACTCCAGCGAGATAGGCCCAGTTGCCCCAATTGCTGGCAGGGTCATAATCTATGAGCTGCTCTTCAAAATGGGCGGCTCCATAGCGCCAATCTTGCGCGTACTCATGCACCCAAAAGCTGGCTACATTCTGTCTTCCGCGGTTGCTCATGAATCCTGTGGCTTTGAGTTCGCGCATGTTGGCATCGATAAAGGGTTGTCCCGTGGTGCCATTTTTCCAGTTCTCCCATTTGTCTTTATTCAACGGTATGGGCGCGCAACGTGGGCTTTGAAGTCCAGCCCATTGAAACAATTGATTGCCAGTTTTCTGCATCGCGAAGTGAAAATAATCCCGCCACAATAACTCAAAAATCATCCAATAGGTCGATTCATTTCCTCCATGCTTTTGCTCATAGGCTTTGACTTGGTGATAGATCATTCTTGGAGACAAGGCGCCATGCGCCAGCCACAGGGAGAATTTGGATGAGTATTCACTGCCGATAAGACCGTTGCGGGTCTCCTTGTATCGGCTGATGCCGTGACTTTCAAATAGGTATTGCTCCAATCTTTTCAATCCTTGCCTTTCGCCTCCCAAAAACGGCATGGCTGTTCTGTTGTCTTGAAGAACAAAGGGTGTTTTGATTTCAGCCGATTGTGTAGCCG
>CANHIV010000284.1 GCA_947460525.1 Flavobacteriales bacterium | reverse complement strand
CGATACCCGAAAGTATTCATTTTTATGGTGTTTTCCATGATATTCGAGAATAAAGTCATGGTCGGTTATTGGAAAGGGTTGAACGGTCATTTCTTCCGCAAAGTCCACATGGTGTCCAAAAAATTTAAATACCGATTCTTTTGCAGACCATATCAATGTCAGCATTTCCGCATCCAGCGCGAACAATTTTTCTTTTGCATTGGTGAATTTGGGGGCGATGCGGTGAATTCTGTCTTCGATTTTTTGAATGTCCATTCCAAAATTTGTGGGTTGCCAAGCCACGACCAATAGATCTTGAGAATGACTGATGCCCAGGAATTGTTGCTGTAAAAAGGGCTTTCCATATTCATCCTTTGAGACGTCGTCCCAAGTATGATTAGGCGCAAGGCAAAGGGCCACGGCATCAAAGTCCTTTTGACGATCCAGAATTTTTCTTTCTTTCCTTAGGGGATGAGCAATTACCGGAACTAGATTTTTGTCTTCAATGAAATGAATGCACAAATTGTTGATGGTGATATTTGATTTCAAAAGATAAAATTCTTGTTCAATGCAAAGTAAACTTATCTTTGCTTAAAATAGCAAAAATGAGTAGTTTAACAGCAACTTCTATGAAGTACAAAGTAAAAGATATGTCTCTTGCCGAGTGGGGTCGCAAAGAGATCAAATTGGCCGAAGCGGAGATGCCAGGCTTGATGTCATTGCGTTCTGAGTTCGGTGCTTCTAAGCCTTTGGCTGGAGCGCGTATCGCGGGTTGTTTGCACATGACCATCCAAACGGCTGTGTTGATTGAAACATTGACAGCTTTGGGCGCCCAAGTTTCTTGGAGCTCTTGTAATATTTTTTCTACCCAAGATCATGCTGCGGCAGCTATTGCAGCAGCGGGAATTCCTGTTTATGCTTGGAAAGGAATGACCAATGAAGAATTTGATTGGTGCATTGAGCAAACATTGCATGCGTTTGACGGCAACGAGCCATTGAACATGATTTTGGATGATGGTGGTGATTTGACCAACATGGTTTTTGATAAATATCCTGAGTTGGTTGCAGGAATTCGCGGAATTTCTGAAGAAACAACAACAGGTGTATTGCGTTTGTATGAGCGTGAGAAAAATGGTTCTTTGTTATTGCCAGCGATCAACATCAATGACAGCGTAACAAAATCAAAATTTGATAACAAGTACGGTTGTCGTGAATCTTTGGTAGATGCTTTGCGTCGCGCTACAGATTTGATGATGGCAGGTAAAGTAGCGGTAGTTGCTGGATACGGAGACGTTGGAAAAGGATCTGCGGATTCTTTGAAAAACGCAGGTGTCCGTGTTATTGTTACTGAAATCGATCCTATCTGTGCGCTTCAAGCTGCAATGGAAGGATACGAAGTGAAGAAAATGGATACAGCCATTCCAGAGGCGGATATCATTGTTACTGCAACAGGAAATCACCAAATTATTGTCGACCGTCACTTCTTGAACATGAAGCACAATGCAGTGGTTTGTAACATTGGCCACTTTGACAATGAGATTGACATGGCATGGTTGAACGAGAACTACGGTTCAAGCAAAGACACCATCAAGCCACAAGTAGACAAGTACACCTTGGAAGGCAAAGACATCATTGTTTTGGCTGAAGGTCGTTTGGTGAACTTGGGTTGTGCTACTGGTCACCCATCGTTTGTAATGAGCAATTCATTTACCAACCAAACATTGGCGCAGTTGGAGTTGTGGCAGAACCATGAGAACTACGAGAACAAAGTGTATGTATTGCCCAAGCATTTGGATGAGAAAGTGGCAAGATTGCACTTGGAGAAAATCGGTGTTGAATTGGAAGAATTGACCAAAGATCAAGCGGATTATATCGGTGTTCAAGTAGATGGTCCTTACAAATCTGACCAATACCGTTACTGATTAACATCACGAATATTTAAAGGGGCAAGAATTCTTGCCCCTTTTTTTATTGTATTTTTGGAGGGTATAATATACGCTTATACATGAGAAATAGACTTTTCAATACCACTGATCGCCGAGTGCTGAAAGCGCGCATGGCAGCTGATAAAACACCGCGAACCACGGTCTCGTTTTACAAGTATTTCAAAATAGATTCGCCCCAAGATTTCAGGGATTTTTTCTTTGAAAAAATGAACGTTCTGGGCGTTTTGGGTCGTGTGTATATTGCCCAGGAGGGCATCAACGCTCAGGTATCCGTTCCCACTAAGAATTTTGAAGCTTTTCGTTTGTTCCTTTATAGCATTGAGCCCCTTAATCATTTGCGGTTGAACACCGCAGTGGCGGATGATTCCCATTCCTTTTATATGTTGAAGATAAAAGTGCGGAATAAAATAGTCGCGGATGGATTGGATGACAGCACTTTTGATCCCTCGGATACCGGGGAGTACCTTACTGCATCGGCATTTAATCAATTGACCGATGATCCCAACACCATCCTAGTGGATATGCGCAATCATTATGAAAGTGAAGTGGGACATTTTGAAGGAGCCATTTTACCAGATGTGGATACTTTTCGCGAAGAATTACAAATTGCTGAGGATCTTTTAAAAGAAAACAAGGACAAGAATTTGGTGATGTATTGCACTGGGGGAATCCGATGTGAAAAGGCATCTGCTTACATGAAGCACAAAGGTTTTAAAAATGTCTATCATCTGGAGGGCGGAATAATCAAATACGCCAGAGATGCCAAGGAGCAAGGACTTGATATTAAATTCAAAGGGGTAAATTTTGTTTTTGATGAGCGTTTGGCTGAGCGCATTTCTGATGATGTGATTGCCAATTGTCACCAGTGTGGAAATCCTTTTGATATCCATACCAATTGCGCCAATTTGGGTTGCCATATCCTTTTTATTCAATGTCCGAGTTGTAAAGAGAAATTTGAGAATTGTTGTTCTACGGCTTGTAAAGAAGTGATTCATTTATCAGAAGAAGAGCAAAAGGAATATCGGAAAAGCACCAAAGGGGCACGAAATGTATTTAAGAAGGGTCGGCATCCTGGAAAATTGGATTGATTTGGAATAAGTTATATTTGTTTTATAGTTTAATTTTTACTACTTTGCCTTCTCAAATCAGAATCATGAAGAAAATTCTATCGTTTGTTACTCTATTATTTTTGAGTTTTATCTCT
>CANHIV010000283.1 GCA_947460525.1 Flavobacteriales bacterium | reverse complement strand
GGGCGATTGGAGAAGTGAATCAACTCATAAATCTCATCGGAAATCACGTACAGACCTTGGTGAGGACGAATGACATCGGCAAAGGCTTTCAATTCATCAGCAGAATACACAGAGCCTGTTGGATTGCATGGAGAGCTGTAAATGATCAAGCGCGTTTTATCTGTAATCGCATTGTTCAATTGATCAGCGGTGATTTTGTAATCGTTCTCTACACCTGCAGGTACTTCGATAACCACTCCTCCCACCATCTTAACAATCTCTGCATAACTCACCCAATAAGGACTGGGCATGATGACTTCATCACCTTCGTCTACCAATGAAAGAATGGCATTGGCAATGCATTGTTTGGCTCCTGTAGAAACCAAAATCTCTTCCGCTGAATATTTCAAATGATTGTCCCGCTCCAATTTCTTGGCTATCGCTTGACGAACTTCCAAAATCCCATTCACCGGTGGATAATGCGTAATGTTCTTCTCCATCGCATCGATGGCTGCTGCCTTAATGAAATCAGGGGTATTAAAGTCCGGTTCTCCCAAACTTAAGCTCACCACTTTCACCCCTTGCTGTGCCAACTCTCGGCTTTTTCTGGCCATGGCCAATGTTGCAGATTCTGTCAACTGCGCCACCATTTTTGCAGGTTGTCCTGCGCGTTCTTCCCTATTGATCATTGAATGGGTTTAAAGAAACAAACTTACAATTATTTTTCAGACAATTTAGGCATTTTTCATTCGCGGAAATGCAATGAAATAATACTCAGAACCGGTATCAAAACAAGATTGAAATTGAATACGTGACAATGTGGATTTACCGCTCAAGTATTGCGGCAAGGAGCAGATGTCATATTCCATGTTATCCCACCAGTCAAATATCATCTGAGGCGTTGTTGCATAAAACTCAGTAGCACCTTTCCCGCATTCAAAAACAACCACAGGTTGATTGTTTTTAATGGTCTGCTCTGCACCTTGAAGCACGGCGTACTCGCCACCTTCCACATCAATCTTGATAAAATCAATGGATGTATTTTTCACCATTTCGTCAATGGTGGTCATTTCCACTTTTAATTCTTCAATTTCAGGAGTTGGGGTATCATAACTGCGCTTTAATATCCCGCTGTATGCCGGGGCATTTTTGACGAACTGAAAAGTGGTCGACCCCGAAACATTGGACAAAGCCTTCTCCACCACATTGACTTTTGAAGAAAACTTATCTCTAAGTGCTTGGGCCAGATGAGGAAGCGGTTCCACAGCAAAATGATGTCCATTGGGCGACAACTCGATCATCCATTCCAGGACTTCTCCCTTGTGGCAACCGACATCCACTGCCGTGCTATTCTGCTTTAGAAGCTGACGCATTGCCCTATAGGTCATTCGATCATAACGCATGTTTCTGGTTACATCAAAATGCAACCACCACAATAATTTTCGCACTCCATCTTTTAGACCCATCTTGGCAAAAATAAGGATGAATCTTTTTTTGTTTCTTTGAAACATGAAAAATGAATTAACCCTGGCCCAAGCCATCGATCATGTCAAGGCATTTCACCATGCTTTTCTTCTTCCCGTTAGACAAGAACCACAAGCGGAAATTCCAGAAAAAGAGATGATGCTGCGTTTCAACTTGATGAAAGAAGAGAACGAAGAATATTTAGAAGCTGCCAAAAATAGGGACATCGTAGAAATTGCTGATGCGTTGGGAGATATGTTGTATATCCTTTGCGGGACCATCAATGCGCACGGATTGCAGCACGTAATGGCTCCAGTTTTTGAGGAAATTCAACGAAGCAACATGAGCAAGCTCGACGCCAATGGTCAACCCATTTTCAGGGAGGATGGAAAAGTCCTAAAAAGTGAATTGTACTTCAAGCCAGATATTGCCAAGGCAATGGGCTTAAAATAAAATTATTCCTTTGTCAAAAAAGCCCCACGGGCGTCACCATGTGGTGGGTTGAAGTAGCCGTATTTCAAATGAGGAAATTCACGTTTTATTTCATCCATCACATGTTTGATGCCCATGCCATGTGGTAAGTCTACCAGATTCAATTTTCCCAAATACCAATCTGGATCAATGTTGAAGTTTCTCCATTGGATCATACTGATATCGGTATAACGAATAAATTCACGCAAGGCTTGAAGTTCATCCGGATGATCGGTCATTCCTGGGAAAGTAAAATAGTTGATTGAGGCCCAACCACCATGCTGACGGACGATTCTTGCAGACTCTCTAATGTCTTCGAATTGATAATTATTGGGCAAATAGTAGGCTTCGTAAATGTCCTTTCGAACGGAATTCAAACTGACACGAATACTGTCGAGACCTACCTTCATCAATTCCTCCACAGCCTTAGGCTTGCTTCCGTTGGTGTTGACATTGATAATGCCTCGCTTGGTTCGTTTTCTAATTTCGACAATTACATCACGAATCAATTGCCAAACCAAAAGTGGTTCACCTTCACAACCCTGACCAAAGCTCACAATGGCTCTATCAGCGCTTTCCAAATGCGGAACCGTAAACTCTAAAATTTCATCCACTGTGGGAATAAAATCCAAACGGTCTTGCGGCGATGTTAGTTCATGCTCTTCTGGTTGAAATGAAATACAACCCAAACAATTGCTATTGCAAGCCGGCGAAATAGGAATTGGACATTCCCAACGTCCCATGAAAAAGTTTCGCGCTGCAGGGCAGCAATAACGCAATGAGCAGTTTTGACCCAAATGCTGAATCAATCTATTGTCCGGGTGTTGGGCAATGCGCTCACGGGTGACTTCCCAAATTTTTTCGCGATCAAAATTCACCAAATCTTGGCGATCATCTTCGTCGATGCGCACAGCGGTGGTGTAAAATTTATCATCCAACCAACCCACTGTGGTATAGGCATACAAAGGCAAAGTAGGCGCATTCTCTTCATCAGTCCCGAAAGCTGCGGAGAACAGTTGGGTGTAGGCTGGCGCATTCAACGCAGCTACTGCCTGAACATCTTCTCTGCATAGCATTTCTCCATTCTCATCAATTCCGTATGGACGACGACCCGGCAGCGTCAGCAAATCACTTCCAAACGGAAGTTCAATAAAATCTTCAGGTTTCAAAGGCAATACATCAAAACCTGAACGACCAACTGCTTCGTATCTGGTATCT
>CANHIV010000282.1 GCA_947460525.1 Flavobacteriales bacterium | reverse complement strand
TTCCTCTCTCCTGGCAAGAGCCCAACATAAATCCTTTGACTTTATCATCATAAAAATCAGTTAATCGCCATTTGTTTCCGTTCTCATCCGGACAATTGAGCGTCGTTACTCGACCCTCCCATTGTTCTGCGGCGCCAAACACCCAAGGGATAGATGATCCATCAAGACTGGCATCTATGAAAAGCTTGGCTTCCACCTGATCACATGCATCCACTATGACATTCACACCATCATTCTTCAATTTATCCAAATGTTCTTTGGTCAACCAACCCTGAATCGCATCAATCTCTATTTCCGGCTGAAATTTCTCCAGTGTACATTGCGCCGCAAGAACCTTTGACTGTCCAATATGTGACCCATCGAACAGCCACTGACGGTGCAAATTGGAAAGCGACACAACATCTCCATCAATCAAGGTCAACTTTCCCACTCCAGCCGTAGCAAGCGCTGTAGCCACGCCACAGCCCAATCCACCAACACCAACAATAGCAACATGAGCCTTGTTCCAATGCCCCTGTGCAACTTCCCCCAATTCAGGAATGGAACATTGTCGGCGGTACCTTTCTGACCTATTCATCCGCCAAAGATTTGAAGAAAAATTCCCCAATGAAAAAAAAATTGTTCGTGTATTGCAAAAAATATTACTTTTGACCGCGTTTAACCTTTTAAAACCTCGACATTATGTCAGAAATTGCAAAGAAAGTAACAGCCATCATCGTAGACAAACTAGGTGTGGATGAAGCAGATGTAAAGCGTGAAGCAAGCTTCACTAATGATTTGGGTGCAGACTCTTTGGACACCGTGGAATTGATCATGGAATTTGAAAAAGAGTTCGGAATTGCTATTCCAGATGACCAAGCTGAAAAGATTGTTACTGTTGGTCAAGCCATCGATTACATCGAAAGCAACAAGTAATTAAAAACCTTATTACCCTTTCCTTATGGAACTAAAAAGGGTCGTTGTTACCGGCCTAGGCGCACTTACGCCACTTGGCAATACGGTACCCGAGTATTGGAATGCCCTGCTAGCTGGAACTAGCGGGGCTAATCTTATTACCCGTTTTGACGCCTCAAAATTCAAAACCAAATTTGCATGTGAGCTGAAAGGCTTTAACATTGAAGACCATCTTGAACGCAAAGAAGCGCGCAAAATGGATCCTTATACGCACTATGCAATGGTGGTGGTGAAAGAGGCAATTCAAGATGCGGGATTGGATTTAGAAAAAATCAACCGTGATCGCGTTGGCGTCATATGGGGATCTGGCATTGGTGGATTGTACACTTTTCAAGAAGAGTGCTTCAACTTTGCCAAAGGAGATGGAACACCTCGTTTCAATCCTTTCTTTATTCCTAAAATGATTGCGGACATTGCTTCCGGTTATATTAGTATTCAATACGGCTTCCGTGGCCCCAACTACACTACTGTTTCAGCATGCGCTTCATCCAACAATGCCATCATTGATGCTTGTACCTACATTCGTTTAGGAAAAGCTGATGTTTTTGTCACTGGCGGTTCTGAAGCTGCTATTACAGAGGCCGGAGTTGGTGGTTTCAATGCCTTAAAAGCATTGTCAGAGAACAATGAGAATTTTGCAACGGCATCTCGCCCATTTGATCAAACCCGCGATGGATTTGTTTTGGGTGAAGGTGGGGGATGTTTGATTCTTGAGTCTTATGAGCACGCTGTGGCGAGAGGAGCTAAAATTTACGCTGAGGTCATTGGCGGTGGAATGAGCGCCGATGCCTATCACATTACTGCTCCTCATCCTGAAGGATTGGGTGCACTCAATGTAATGCGTGCAGCGCTTTCGGATGCCAACATTGATCCTACAGAAATTGATTATATCAACGTGCATGGTACGTCTACCCCATTGGGTGACATACAAGAAGCCAAAGCCATTCAAGGTGTTTTTGGTGAACATGCTTATAACCTGAATATCTCAAGTACCAAGTCAATGACGGGGCACTTGCTCGGAGCTGCAGGTGCTATCGAAGCCATTGCCACTATTTTAGCGGTGAAAAATGACATCATTCCCCCTACCATCAACTTTGTCAATGCCGATCCTGAATTGGATCCCAAATTGAATTTCACTTTCAATAAGGCTCAACAAAGAACGGTACGAATTGGAATGAGCAACACATTTGGATTTGGCGGACACAATACCTCTGCTATTTTCCGAAAAATGGAATGATATTCAGTTTTAGAAAAATAAACCCACAAGACAAGGCACTTCTCAGTTTTCTGAAAAGTGCCTTTCGCATTTCTACAAGAAAATTTTCTCTTTATCACCAAGCACTGCGTCATGCCAGTGCTGCTGAAGAATTGTATCCTGGAATCAAAAACAGCAACGAGCGGTTAGAGTTTCTAGGAGATGCCATCATTGATTCCATATTGGCCCATTACCTTTTTGATCATTACCCTGACAAAACAGAAGGAGAAATGACGAAAATGAAAAGCAAAGTAGTGCGCAGGGAAAACCTTAATAGAATCGGAGACAGTATAGGCATTCGTCAATTGTTGCAAGCTGAACTTGGAAAGCAAGATCTACATGAAAGTATGCTAGGCAATGCATTGGAAGCTTTGGTTGGTGCCATGTATATGGAC
Organism: Flavobacteriales bacterium; assembly: GCA_947460525.1. Classification (GTDB taxonomy): domain Bacteria; phylum Bacteroidota; class Bacteroidia; order Flavobacteriales_D; family Sanyastnellaceae; genus CAMCTV01. Next base: position 529 of record CANHIV010000282.1, on the reverse strand, counting down.
AAAGGATACAATGCAACTCGAACGACTGTTCTGAATTTTCTCATTCGCCATCAACTCACAGAAACCTTGCACGATGAAATTGACAACAAAAGCAAGTTGCATGAATGGGTGCAAAAAAATAAACGCAGTTTGACGTTTCCAGTCATTAGCCATAGACAAGATCACAGAGGAAGTTTGTATACGATCCACGCGGTAGTAGATGGACAGATTGAAGGAATAGGCGAAGGTCCATCCAAAAAGAGCGCGGAACAAATGGCCGCGAAACAGGCTTGTGAAAAGCTGATGATTTAAAGTTTCTTTCCCCATTTTTCGTTCCTTTTCCTCATTACTTTTGCGCAAAAGCAATTGTCATGAGTTATCCAATGCAATCCCACCTGCAAGAAGAATTGAAAGCCATTCAAGAAGCAGGTTTATTTAAAAAAGAAAGAATCATTACCACACCACAAGATGCGGTAATTAACACCACAGAGGGCAATGAAGTATTGAACTTCTGCGCCAACAACTACCTGGGTTTATCGAGCCATCCCAT
>CANHIV010000281.1 GCA_947460525.1 Flavobacteriales bacterium | reverse complement strand
GCATCTGTGCATTGCCAAAGCGTTGGTTCAATTCCACCAACCCAAATCGTCCTGTTTCTGTGTTGCGGTAGCTTTCCATTGAAGGTGTTGCGCTACCCAATAAGACAGGGCACTGATGAATTTGTCCCAATACAATTGCCGCATCACGACCATTGTACCTGGGAGCAGGGTCTTGCTGTTTATAGCTGCTGTCGTGCTCTTCATCTACAATGATCAAACCCAACCGCTCAAACGGCAGATACAACGCACTGCGCGCGCCTATGATGATGTCGTTTTCTCCGGGAATATGGCTGATGACCTTGCTCCAAGTTTCGGTTCGTTCATTGCCGGAATGTCCACTGTGGTAAACGCCTGCCCTGATGCCGAAATATTGTTTAAGACGAATAACAATCTGGGTGGTTAATGCGATCTCAGGCAGCAAGAAAAGGACTTGTTGTCCTTGCGCAATTTTTTCTTCTATAATACGGGCATAGACAGCGGTTTTTCCGCTGCCTGTAACTCCGTGCAACAATACCACGGACTTGTCTGCCCAAATTTTTTCTATCTCTTGTTTTGCCCTTTGCTGATCTGCCGAAAGCTCTGGAAGGTGAACAGGTGGTAACAATCCTTCTTGCAATCGATCGACATTTTTCTTTTCAATCTTGAGAAGGCCTTTTTCTATCAACGCATTGAGAATGGCCAAGGACGAGTTGCTCTGTGTGAGCAATTCTTTTTTATCAATGGCAGGGGAGTTGGCTTGCGGACAACGAAGGAGAAAGTACAACAACAAGTCGTGCTGTTTCTTTGCTTTTTTTTCTAGCGATTGTAGGATTTCCTTTTGTTCATTTTCCTCGGATGGAAAATGTTGCCATGTAACGGTATCAATGGTTTTTGGTTTGTACCGCTGTTTGACTTCCTGCTGTGCCACGACGGCCTTTTTATCAATCAGACGTCTCAGTGCCTTGGGTGTATCGGTGTCTTTGATATGCCGAACCAATTGCTCCCAGTTGTGCGCTCCATTGGCGGCTAAGAACTCCAATATCTTTTTTTCCAAGGGCACAAAGTCCTTGTCGTTGGGTACAGTAGCTTCATGAATCAGGTAAGTAGTTTCCTCATCAAATTTTAATCCTGGTGGCAATGCGGTAATCATTACCTCGCCAATGGAACACAAGTAGTATTCCGATACCCAAAACCAAAAGCGTATTTGCTTTTCTGTTACAATGGGGTACTCATCTATCAGAGATTCAATGTGCTTGGGATCGTATTGTTGAGGAGATTCTTCGTGCATCCTGATAATAATACCGGGATATTTTTTTGAAGATCCCAATGGAACTACTACTCGCATGCCGGGCTGCAAATAGGCATCCATATGCTCTGGCACACTGTAGGTAAGTGGCCTTGGCAAGTTCAATGGAAGTATTATATCTGCAAATACCGGCATGTTATTCGGAAAAAAATGCCGCACATCGGCGGCATTTCATTTGTAATTTATGTCAATTATTTTTTTCGCTCTAGAACATCATCAATCATACCATATTCCTTGGCTTCAGATGCAATCATCCAATAATCTCTATCACTATCAGCCCATACTTGATCATAGGATTTGCCGCTATGGATAGCGATGATCTCGTACAATTCTTTCTTTAACTTTTGAATTTCACGAGCTGTGATTTCGATATCAGAAGCTTGACCTCTTGCCCCACCTAAGGGTTGGTGAATCATTACACGTGAGTGTTTAAGGCCTGTTCTTTTCCCTGCTTGTCCTGAGCATAGCAAAACAGCACCCATGGATGCTGCCATTCCTGTACAGATGGTCGCAACATCGGGATTGATGTATTGCATGGTGTCATAGATACCCAAACCTGCGTATACGCTTCCCCCGGGTGAGTTGATATAGATTTGAATGTCTTTTTTAGAATCTGTATTTTCTAAAAAGAGCAATTGCGCTTGAATGATGTTGGCGATATAATCGTCGATTTCTGTTCCCAAGAAAATGATGCGGTCCGCCATCAAACGAGAGAAAACGTCAACCTCACGGAAGGGCATGTTTCTTTCTTCGATTACTGTTCTTGTCATCATTTCTGGACCATACATGTGTGAAACGACATCGTCAAATGTGGTTCCTGAAATGCCGCGATTGTTCATCGCATACTGTCTAAATTCTTTTCTATTGATCATAAATTAAACTTTAATCATTGCTTTTTTTTCTACCTTTTTCTGCATTTTCACTGTACTCACCATAGCCATAACGGTAGCCATCACCATATCCATATCCATATCCGTACACATAGCCGTAACCATATTTGTACGCATACTTGGAGTAATAATACCGCCATTTGTTTTGCTTGATGTTGTTCAGCAACAGTGTGACGTGTGAAATTTCATTTTGTTCCAATGTATCTTCAAGGAATCTTACCCCTTGCTTGGTGGCTTTTTGTGTGTTCATTACAAAAAGTCCCAATTGAACTTTGTTCATCAATACCAATGAATCACTGATCAATGCCAATGGCGGTGTATCGATAATGATAAAGTCGTAATTTTCTTTTAAGTCAGCAATCAAATTATCCACCCTGCTGGACAACACCAACTCAGAGGCATTGGGCGGAACAGGTCCCGCAAGGATGATGTCCAAGTTTTGGATTTCTGAATGGATGACACTCTCTCTCCAATCTTTTTGATTGACCAAGTAAGAAGAAATACCGGACAAATTTTGACGCTTAAAAACCTTGTGAATTTTAGGTTTGTGCATGTCAAAGTCCAAAAGAATAACGCGCTTTCCAGCTTTGGCAAAAGTAGAAGCCAAGTTAACGGATACAAATGTTTTTCCTTCTCCAGGATGCAGAGATGAGACCAACATGATTTTCTTGTCATCCTTGGGCAAGAGGTATTGCAGGTTGGTTCTGATCGATCGAAAAGATTCACTGATGTTACTGCGCGGGGCTGAGACTATCGAGATGGGATTTTCATCTGCATCCGCATAGAATGGAACGCCGCCGATAATCGGAATTTTAGAAATGGATTTTAACTCTTTGGTATTTTCAATACGTTCAAAGAACAAAGTTCGAATGAAACCAACAATGATTGCAAAAATAAAACCTATACCCAAGGCAACGTAGGTGTACTTTTTACGATCAGGCCCGACAATACCAACGGATCGGGCTTTTT
>CANHIV010000280.1 GCA_947460525.1 Flavobacteriales bacterium | reverse complement strand
CTCTCGTGGTGGAGTGATTGATGAAGCGGCTTTGATCGAAATGTTGGATGCACGGCATGTGGGCGTGGCTTGTTTGGATGTATTTGTGAACGAACCTCAACCAAGAGCGGATTTGATTCAACACACAAGCGTTATAGCGACACCGCACATCGGTGCGTCTACTGCTGAGGCCCAAGTTAGAATTGGGTTAGAGATTGCGGAAAATGTTGCACAAATAGCTTCGAAATTGTCCTAATGGCTGGTTTTCATCCTTTCAAAGGCATCCGAGCAACCCAAGATAAAATGCATCTTGTGGCATCCAGGTCATTTCTCTCTTACTCTGACATTGAATTAAATGACAAGTTGAAAGGAAATCCTTTTACCTTTCTTCACGTTATTCAACCTACCCAAAATAGAGAAGTAGCGGAGCAGATTAAATTTCAAGAGGTTCGAAAGAATTTTGATGAATTTGTCGACCAGGGTGTATTGATTCAGGAAGAAAGGCCCAGTTTTTATCTGTACAGACAAATAAAAAATGGCAAGTCATTTTTGGGATGGATGGGAGGTATTGCTGTTGAGGATTATCGGTCAGGTGTGATCAAGATCCATGAGCACACCATTGAGAAGAGAGAGAATTTGTTTGCTGAGTATTTGGCAATCACGGGCATCAATGCGGAGCCAGTGCTGATGTTTTCATCCTACACACCCAATTTTAAAAAGTGGACCCAAGCGTTACAAGATCGAGTAGCGTTGTCTGATTTTACAACAACGGATAAGGTGAGGCATACTTTGTGGGTAATCAATGATGTCGAGGAGTTAGAGCGCATCCAAGAGGAGTTTCAGAAATTTGATAGTGTGTATATTGCGGATGGTCACCACCGCTCTGCTTCTAGTGAAAGGTTGCAACGACAGCATCCTGAATGGGAAGAAGCCAAGTATTTTCTTTCCTATGTCATTGATCAAGCGGATTTGACCATTCATCCATTCCATAGAATGATCAGTGATGAGCGTATGGATGATGGGATTATTGATTCTTTTTTGAACGATAATTTCATTCGCGTCGAGGAAGCGCGTGATTTTCCATTGAAAGGTGAGTTTGGTTGGAGAAGTGCATCGGGAACGAGCCATTGGAAGTTCAAAGAGGAGAAAGGATTAGATCCTGAAAAATTGGCGCATCAAGTGTTGGGTCCTTTATTGGAAGTCCAGGATTTTAGAAAAGACAAGCGCATCAAATATTGCGAAGGTCCAAAGGGGATGGCTTTTATTGATGAAAATATCGCGAAGCAAAAAATTCAATCAGCATTTTTGTTGTCGTCGGTGACAACGGAGGAGTTGTGTGAAGTGGCAGATCAAGGAGGAGTAATGCCACCCAAGTCGACTTACATTGAACCCAAGTTGCGCAGTGGTCTTGTTATTTACCCCATCAATTATGGCTTTTAACGCTAAGGTTTACCAAGAAATATCGGCAGCGCTTCCTGCGGGAGTCGCCATAGTGGCTGTCTCCAAGACGAAACCTATTCAAGATCTTCAGGATGCATATGCCGAGGGTGTCAGGGATTTTGGCGAGAATTATGTGCAAGAGTTGATGGAGAAACAGCCCGTATTGCCTGCTGATATCCGTTGGCATTTTATTGGTCATTTGCAATCCAATAAAGTGAAATACATTGCGCCTTATGTGCATTTGATACATGGTGTAGATAAAGTCAGTTTGCTGGATGAAATCCAGAAGCAGGCGGCCAAACTTGGAAAGAAAATAGCTGTGTTGATTCAATTACACGTCGCTCAGGAAGAGACCAAATTTGGATTTTCATCTGATGAAGCTATGGAATTATTTTCCGCAGCACTACCAGAAAAGTATCCCAACATTGTTTTCAGTGGCATCATGGCCATGGCATCATTTCTTGATAATACGGAAGTATTGAAATCAGAATTCTGCGAAGCCAAGCGCGTTTTTGATCACCTTGCTCCCATTATGGGCAAAGAATGGAACACCTTGTCGATGGGCATGAGCTCGGATTGGCAGTTGGCGGTGCAGGAGGGATCTACCCTGCTGAGAATAGGCTCTACTTTGTTCGGAAGTCGTAATTAACGGAGCCATGTAAATACTTATTTGGGAATCATAAAAATGATCTGCAAATGAGTTGTAAAATAGCATTATGTTAAGATTGGGAGTTTTGGGTGTCGGTCATCTGGGGAAAATACATTTGAAGTGTATACAGGCTTTGCGCGATAGAGTGGAGCTGACCGCATTCTTTGATCCACAAATGAACAGGGCCAAAGAGGCAATGGAGTTAACGGGTATCATGCCCAGTCACAGCGTAGATCATGTTTTGGATCAAGTGGATGCCGTTATTATTGCGGCACCAACGGCCAATCATTTTGAATTGGCGATAAAAGCCGCTCGGGCTTTCAAGCATATTTTTATTGAGAAACCGGTTTGCTTAAACATCAATGAGGCCAGGGCTTTGATCAAGATGTGTCGCGAAGCGGACGTTATTGCACAAGTCGGCCATATTGAGCGATTTAATCCAGCATTTATAGCTGCAGCACCATTGATTCATCAACCCAGAATCATTGAATGTTTCCGACATGCGCCCTATCAAGAGCGGGGCTTGGATATTTCTGTTATCATGGATTTGATGATTCATGATATTGATTTGGTGATGAAAATGTCTAAAGCGGGAGTGAGGAAAATTGGTGCGGCGGGATACAATATGAAATCTTTGAATACAGACGTTGCTTTGCTGCGCATGGAATTGGACAATGGCTGTATGGCCCATCTATCTGCCAATAGAGTAAGTCCGGAACCCATGCGCTTGACAAGGGTTTTTGAAAAGGATTATTACATTGAAATGGATTTTCTCTCGCATCAGGTTAGAAAGGTGACGCCACGATTGAACCAAGAAGCGTTGGTCGAATTTATTGATGTTCCCAAATCCAATGCGATTGTTGATGAATTGACCGCCTTTTTAAATACCATTGAGAATGGTGGTAGAGTGGAGGTTTCACTGGATGAGGCTGCGAGAGCATTGGAGATTGCCACTGCGGCAGAGGAGAAATGCTCGGGTTCTGCCGTTATTCAGAGAGATGATAATTTCATTTCTGTGATGCAATAAATCTCATTCATTTTCGTTTCAATTCGTTGGGCTTCCATATTTTAGCCTATCGT
>CANHIV010000279.1 GCA_947460525.1 Flavobacteriales bacterium | reverse complement strand
GGCGAACAAAAAAGAAGTTGATTTATTGTGTGTAATGTTGATAATTTAAAGAATTGTTGTATTATTGTAAACTAGATACGACATGAATTAGGAGATAATTAGGAAATCTTGCAATGATTAAAAACAGCAAAATAGGGATAGGAGTGATGTTCATCGTTTTGTTTTTTGCCTTCCAAGGTAAAGCCCAAGACCCCGAATTTACTCAGTTTTATACCAGTCCAATGTATTTGAATCCTGCCTTTGCAGGTTCGTCAAAATGTCCAAGGTTGGTGATGAACTACCGCAACCAATGGCCTAATCTTTCAGGAGCATTTGTTACCTCTGCGGTTTCATACGACCAGCATGTTGATGCAGCTCGCGGTGGACTTGGATTGTTGGTAGTGAATGATCGCGCTGCTCAAAGCACCTTGACCTCCAATACCATCAGCGGTATCTACTCTTACACCCAGCCAATGGGTAAGAAATTTACCATGAAGGCGGCATTACAGGTTACTTACTTTCAAAAATCTTTGGATTGGAGCAAGTTGACTTTTGGTGATATGATCGATCCTCGCAAAGGATTTATTTATGAAACTGCTGACATTCCTCGCGGTGGAAAGGCTACGGGAATCGACTTCTCAACAGGTGTAGTAGGTTACACGGACAAGTTGTATTTTGGTTTTGCTGCACATCACTTGACCGAGCCTAACGAATCATTGGTGGTTGGAACAAGCCGTTTGCCAATGAAGTATACCGGTCACATTGGTGCGATGTTGCCATTCAAGCGCAGCTTTAAAGGTGAGACATCTTGGCTTTCTCCCAACATCATGTACCGCAGACAAGGAGAATTCCAACAATTGAACTTTGGTACTTATGTAAACAAAGGGCCTATTGTTGCTGGGGTTTGGTTCCGTGGATTTATGTTTGGTAACAACTACAGAGATTCGTTCATCTGTACTTTGGGAATCAAAACAGAACATTTCAACTTTGGTTACAGTTACGATATTACAATTTCTGAATTAACGCCTTCTACCGGTGGTTCTCACGAACTTTCTGTGAGTGTCAACTTCCCTTGTGTTAGAAGGAAAATTAAGTTCAGATCAGTGGCTTGTCCATCGTTTTAGTTTATTGAATAAAAAGAAAAGGAAATCATGAAGAACCGTTCAATTTATTTTGCCTTGTTGTCATTGCTTGTTTGCTCACAAGTAATGGTTTCTTGTAAAAAGAACAACTCTGGGGCTACAGCATGGGAATACAACAATCCCGAGAATGGAGGTTTTACCAAAAATAAATACCGCGAACAGGAGACAGGTCCTGGTTTGGTATTGATTGAAGGGGGAACTTTCACCATGGGTCGTGTTGAAGACGATTTGAAATTTGCTTGGGACAACGTTCCTCGCCGTGTTACCGTTTCTTCTTTCTATATGGATGAGACTGAGGTAACCAATCAATATTGGACAGATTATTTGTACTGGATGAAGCTGGTTTATGGCGAAGAATTCCCTGAATTGGTGAACCGCGCATTGCCTGATACATTGGTATGGCGTGAGAAGATGGAGTACAATGAGCCATTTGTGGATTACTATTTCCGTCACCCTTCTTACCGCGATTATCCTGTTGTAGGTGTCAACTGGTTGCAGGCCAACGATTATTGCCAATGGAGAACGGATCGTGTGAATGAGTTTATCTTGATCCGTGAGAAAATTTTGAAATGGAATACAGCTGCCCAAAACGCATCTGAGCATTTCACTACAGAAACTTATTATGCTGGTCAATACCAAGGTGAGCAAAAATCACCAGGTGTAAAAGACAACAACCCTAAAAACGAAGGTGGAAAGGGTTACCGTCGTGTTAGAATGGAAGATGGAATCTTGTTGCCCAGTTACCGCTTGCCTACAGAGGCGGAGTGGGAGTACGCAGCTTTGGGTTTGATCGGAAACTCTTTCCAAGAATTGGTTACAGATCGTCGTTCATATCCTTGGGATGGTCACTTTGTACGTAATGATGGTACTGATGGATCTTATTTTGGATCTATCCGCGCCAACTTCGTTCGTGGAAATGGTGACTATATGGGGGTTGCAGGCGCATTGAATGACAATGCGGAGATTACAGCTCCTGTATATGCTTACCCACCCAATGATTACGGATTGTACAACATGGCAGGTAACGTTACAGAATGGGTTATGGATGTTTATCGCCCATTGTCTGCAGAGGACAAATCTGAATTCCGTCCTTTCCGTGGTAACGTTTATCAAACAAAAGTGTTGAACAGTGATGGAAGTATCGCTGATAAATATGACAAGAACATCTATGATATCGCGGGTGTTGATTCATTCTTGACCAAGTACGAGCGTGAGGCCAACCAGCAATCACATTTGACTCCAGAAGACAGTCAATTGTTAACCAGCTGCAAAACCAAAGTGGAAGATGCAAAGGTGAAGAACCAAGAGCGCAAATACGACGAGGCTCAAGAGAAAATGGCTGAAGTAATGGAAGAAGTTACAAGTTCTGAATCAGTGATTGCTCCAGACCTTCGTGATGCGATTGCCGATTACATCACCAATACTTCAGGTCATCAGAAAATGCGCAATGTTAACGTGGAAGAGAACATCGACCGCCGCAACTATCAACGTGCTGACAATATTGATTACTTGGATGGTGACTACCAAAGTTCTATCTATTATGGTTCTGGTCAAATTGAGAAAGAGACAGACCAAAACCGTATGTACGATTGGGGAAGAACAACATTGGTGAACAACCGTACACGCGTAATCAAAGGTGGTAACTGGAGAGATCGTGCGTATTACACCATTCCAGGTACCAGAAGATATTTGGATGAGCGTCGTTCATTGGCCACATTGGGATTCCGTTGTGCAATGACACGTGTCGGTAGTCCAGTTGGAATTGGAACAAGAGGTGAAGAAGACGAATAGTCCTAAAAATATTAATCCACACAAAAACCCTCAAGCAATTGGGGGTTTTTTATTTTTGTCGCATGAAATCCACAAGAGAGATAATTTTTGAGCACTTTATTCGGTGTCGAAAAGTGACAACGGACACTCGTCATTTGGAAAAGGACGCCCTGTTTTTTGCCCTCAAAGGACAGAATTTCAATGGCAATGATTTTCAAGGTGAGGCCTTGGAGAAGGGTTGTGCTTTGGTCGTGGTGGATGAACCCACTT
>CANHIV010000278.1 GCA_947460525.1 Flavobacteriales bacterium | reverse complement strand
TGCTGAAAAGCGAAGTCAAAGAGGCGTGTAGGTTTTGTCATATTTGCGAATATAACAACAAAAATCCCTCAACGACAGTCGCACTGCCATTGAGGGATTCCAAAATTTATTTGATTATTAAAGCTTGGTGATGCGTTTGCTTATTGAGGGATTTCCCTGGAGTTTCAACACATACATTCCTTGATTCCAATTGGAAATATCCAGCACTTGGATGCCTTTTCTAACGGACTCTGTATGGCAAAGCTTTCCGTTCAAATCAAAGATTTGGATAACGTCATCTTGCGCTACAAGAATAAAAACTGAACCTTGAGCAGGATTGGGATAAGCATTCCAATCATATTGATTGACCTCCGTCACAGCCACATTATCCTGGGTATAGAAATAATAAACTTGACCATCAACCGGATCTGAATTTAATAACTCATTGGTTCCTAAAAAACCTGTGAACTGGGGTATATAGTTAATCGTTGGATTGGATGCATCACCTGCCAATGACCAAAATCCCTCGTTGGCAAAATCCGCAGACATAAAATCAACATTCTTGGCAAACAACAAAGTGGGTTTACCAAAGATTTGATAGGCATCTGCTGACTTAATGGTGTTGGGGCCGAAATGGACACGGAAACTTCCTGTTGTTTCATAAAACCACAATTGAAAAGTGATCAAATTTCCGAAAGCCCCAGTCAAATCATATTCATCAAAAAATCCTGCATTGGACCATTCCATTTTAAAGATTCGATTGGGTTCATTACCCGCAATTTCATAGCCCACAGGGCTTACCATAGCATCAGGAGACGCATTCATTAAATCCGCCATGTATGGGATCAGAATATCCACTACATTTTCTACATTAAAATTCTGAGAAACTTGATTTCCAGGCGCTGAAACCATGAACTCCGTCAACGTGTCGTCCATGTAATAGATAGGAAACGGAGGGTAAACCATCCATTCGGGATCGTCCCACAATTCACCATTGGTAATATCAATTGGACTTTCCAAAGGCTGATAAGGCTCTTGAAAAGCTTGAATCAAATATGGAAAGCTTTGTGCGTAGGCTCCAGCGGACAAAACAGCCGCGAGCAATAAGGTAAAAAATCTTTTCATGTTGCAAAACAAAGGAACAAACATTCGAAATGAACTCTTTTCTTTCCAAATAAAGTTAAGGGACGCAATACCTTGAAAACAGAAAACAAAACGGCCTCAGGCTTTCAGCTCTTCTTTCAAGAATCTACCCGTATGACTTGCTTTTATTTTTATCAGTTCTTCAGGTGTGCCCTGTCCAACAATGGTTCCTCCACCCTCGCCTCCTTCAGGGCCCAAGTCTGCAATATAATCTGCTACTTTGATGACATCCATATTGTGCTCGATAACCACTACTGTATTGCCACGTTCCACCAATCTATTCAAAACATTGATCAACATCTCTACATCTTGGAAATGCAATCCCGTGGTGGGCTCATCCAATATATAAATGGTGTTGCCTGTATCGCGTTTACTCAATTCTGTGCTCAATTTCACACGCTGTGCTTCTCCTCCACTCAATGTTGTGCTGTGCTGCCCCATACTGATGTAACCCAAACCTACGTCTTGCAATGTCTTTAGTGTATTGTGAATGTTGCGATGACTTTCAAAAAACAACACTCCTTCATCCACCGTCATGGCCAAAACATCCGCAATGCTTTTGCCTTTATATCTAACTTCCAGAGTCTCTCTATTGTATCGCTTGCCATTGCAATCTTCACATTCCACCATTACATCGGGAAGGAAATTCATCTCTATCACCTTTACGCCTCCTCCTTTGCAAGTTTCGCATCTACCTCCAGACACATTGAAACTAAAGCGACCCGGCTGGTATCCTCTGACTTTGGCTTCGGGATGTTGGGCAAACAATTGTCGGATATCGGTGAATATTCCAGTATATGTACTGGGATTGGAACGTGGGGTTCTTCCAATGGGACTTTGATCAATCTCCACCACCTTGTCCAAATGCTCCAATCCTTTGATGGACTTATAGGGCAATGGTCGGCGCTGACTATCATAAAAATGCTGGGCCAATATGGGATAGAGGGTATGGTTGATCAAACTTGATTTTCCTCCACCGCTAACACCAGCTACGCAAGTGAAAGTTCCCAAAGGAATTTTCAAATTGACATGCTTTAGGTTATGTCCTCTGGCTCCTTGTAATTCTAAAAACTTTCCGTTTCCCTTTCGACGTTGTTTAGGCACTTCAATCTTGCGTTGACCGCTTAGATATTGCCCCGTAACACTTTTCCCTTTTAAATGAACAGAGGGTGGACCTTGCTCCACTACTTTTCCTCCATGCACTCCTGCACCTGGTCCAATGTCTACCAAATAATCGGAACTCAACATCATGTCTTTGTCATGTTCTACTACCAAAACACTGTTACCGACATCACGCAATGACTTTAAACTATTGATGAGCTTTTGGTTATCTCTTTGGTGAAGGCCGATACTGGGCTCATCCAAAATATACAATACACCCACCAATTGTGCACCTATTTGCGAAGCCAAACGAATCCTTTGTGCCTCTCCACCGCTCAGCGTCTTTGAACTTCTATGCAATGTCAAATAATCCAATCCGACATCAATCAAAAAACGCAAACGATCTTTGATCTCCTTGAGTGGTTCACGCGCAATCTTCAATTGACGCTCTGACATGCCCTCATGCGCAGTCTCCATCCACAAAGACAAAGACTTTAAGTCCATTGCCGCCAAATCATAAATGTGCTTTCCACTCACTTTAAAAAAAAGGGCTTCTTTTTTTAATCTCGCTCCTTGACATTCTGGACATGCCACTTTGTTCATGAATCCTTCCGCCCATCTCCGGATGGCAGGACTTGCGTCATCTTCAGCTTGTCTTTCGATAAAGGCAATGATCCCATCAAATTGGGTCTTCATGGATTGACCATTGCTCATCGTAACAACAACGGTATCTTCAGTACCATACAAAAGAACTTGCATGGCCTCCTTGGGAATGTCTTTGATCGGTGTGATGGAACTCACTTCATATCCTTTCAATACAGATTCAATCTGCTGAAAAATCCATGTTTGCTTGCCTTGACCAAGTGGCGCAATGCCCCCTTTCTTAATGGACAAACCATCATCTGGGACAATCTTCTTTAAATCAATCTCCGCCACTTC
>CANHIV010000277.1 GCA_947460525.1 Flavobacteriales bacterium | reverse complement strand
CAAGAATAGATGAATTGGACAGTTTGGGAATCAATACCATTTGGTTGATGCCTATACACCCCATTGGAACCGTCAATTCAGTCAATTCTCCTTACTCTGTCAAAGACTTTAAAGCCGTAGGAGCGGAGTTTGGAAGTTTGGAAGATTTGCGAGATTTAACCGATGCTGCGCACAGCAGAGGAATGTTTGTGATCATGGATTGGGTGGCCAATCATACGGCATGGGACAATGCTTGGGTTACGGCTCACCGGGATTGGTATACGCAGGATGCCAATGGCAATATCATTTGGCCAGCGGGTACCAATTGGCAAGATGTGGCGGATTTGAATTATGACAATAGTGAAATGAGATTGGCCATGATTGATGCGTTGAAGTTTTGGGTGATGGAAGCCAATGTGGATGGCTATCGATGTGACCATGCTGATGGTGTCCCTAATGATTTTTGGCAATCTGCGATTGACGAACTGCGCGCTCTTCCCAATCGCAAATTGATTTTTTTGGCCGAGGGAAGCGGCGTGGGATTGCTGAACGCAGGATTTGATATGACCTTTGGTTGGGATTTTTACAATGGATTGAAGAATGTCTACAATGGTTCGCCTGCCTCGGGTTTATTGGCGATTCACAATGCGGAGTACACTTCTATCCCCATCGGAAAACACAGACTTAGGTTTACCACCAACCATGATGAATCGGCTTGGGATGCATCACCCATTACGCTGTTTGGTGGTATTGAAGGAGCTAAGACAGCATCGGCCATTTCAATTTTTACAGGTGGTGTACCCATGTTGTACTCAGGGCAAGAAGTGGGCAGGGCCTCAACAACGCCTTTCTTCTCTAACTCGCCCATTAATTGGACGTCTAACCCTGGAATGCTTCAGTTTTATCAAGACTTGATGCATTGGTACAACAACAATGAAGTGGTGAACCGTGGATTTGTTTCGTCGGGTGCTACAGCCAATGTTTTTGCATTGAAAAAGAATTGGAATGGCAACAATGCTGTTATTATCGCCAACGTGCGAAATAGCAATCAAACGTTTTCAGTTCCATTGGCTTGGCAAGGTACATGGGACGATGCGCTCACTGGTTCCGTTACCAATTTGGGTGCTACGATTACTTTGAGCCCCTATCAAACTGTTTTATTGCAGAACTAAATTTCATCACAGTCCATGGTGGATGGCTGACATTTTCTCTTGCACCATTTGGGCCAATTCTCCTGGGTTGAGATTGGGGTAGTCACCAGGGAAAATCGCTTCTCCTATTGTAACTTTTATCGTGGTGCTCCTGGCGATGAAACTGCCCTTGACCAAGGCCTTGGATGCTCCTTTGATGACGATGGGAACGATGGGAATATTGGATTTTTGAGCAATGACAAAGCTACCTTTTTTAAATGTTGAGAATACTTCATTGCGACTCCTGGTGCCCTCTGGGAATGTGACCAAATTTTTTCCTGCTACTACTTTTCGCGCAGCTTCGTTCATGCTCTGAATGGCGCGTTCCCTATTGCCTCTGTCAACAAAAATCATCCCCATGACCGTCATGTATTGTCCCAAGAATGGAACCTTGGAAAGTTCTTTTTTTGCTACAAAAAACAATCCTCTTGCTATGACTTTGACCACCACGGCAATGTCAAGTTGTGAAGAGTGGTTGGCTATGTAAATGGCAGGTAAGTTTGGCAATTTTTCTATTTGGTTTAGCTCAATGGTGATGCCATACAACTTGAATAGTATTGGACTCCAAAGAAAATGAGCCACCCAAAAAACACATTTTTCAGCAGGGAAAAATATTCTTAAAAACAATCCAATGAGTCCACAAATCAAGGTCCAAAGGAGAACCAAAGGCAAGGCGATTATACCGCGAATCATTGGTGAAAAATGTTATTGGTCATGTCGCTCGCGCTTTGGAAATTTTTCCAATTGTAATGCGTTTCCTGATTCAGTAAAAAATCCCTGAGAATTTCGCTCGGCATGTTTCCCGTTAGATCTGATTTTGCCATTGGACAACCTCCCCATCCTCCCATCGCGGTATCTATTCTTCGACATCCTGCGTTCCAAGCCGCCATCAATTTGTCATGTGCTTCATACTGCGTGGCATGCAAATGTGCGCCCAGTTGCACATCAGGAAGCTGCGTGGAAAGGGATGTGAAAATTCGATGAATTTGGTCAGGAGTTGCAGCGCCTATGGTGTCGCTCAAGGCCACGGATTGAACAGGAAATGCAGCAGTGATTTTTTGTGTCCAATCCAATACAATATCCTCATTGTAGGGGTCACCATAGGGATTGCCAAATCCCATACTGAGATACACCACAAGTTTTTTTCCGGCAGAAGTGGCCATCTTTTCAATGTTCTGTAATCGAATCCAACTTTCGGCTATGGATGAGCCTGTGTTGCGCTGCTGGAAGGTTTCTGAGATTGAAAAAGGAAATCCGATGACATCTACGCGTTCTTCTTTGCAAGCATCTTCAGCCCCTCTTTCATTGGCCACGATGACCAAAAATTCAGGTTTACTCCCTATCCATTCAACACCATTGATCACCTCATGGGTGTCTTTCATTTGCGGAATGGCTTTGGGCGAAACAAAACTGCCAATATCAATGGTTTCAAACCCAACCGCAATCAGGTGATTGATGTAATCTATTTTAACGTGGGTGTCGATCATCCTTTGCATGCCTTGCATGGCATCTCTTGGACATTCTACCCAATGAAGACTTTTGCTCATGAAACAAAGGTAATTTCAAATGTCATTGGATATGCAGTTGTGTAAATGCTTTGGGCAAAAAGGAATGTGAAATTTCTTGCCCCAAGTAATAATTGTCATGGGCTGTCTTGTATAGCATGCAAGGTTGCCCATTGTGGCGCCATAGATGGATTTCGTAGTTTTTATGGGGAGTGAGTATAGGTTCCATTGTCCAAATGGAGAGTGCCAACAGCAGCAACCATGTTGCCAATCGATATCGCTGATTCCATAGATAAAAGAAGAACAATCCCATCAAGAGCCAGATGATTTGATAAGCCCATGACCATTCCGTCAGATTCACCTGAGGCATGGGCCATTGATTCATTTGAGCAACAATGGCATTCATGCTTTTGATCCAGAAATGAACCAACTGATGAATGGGTTCCCAACTCCACGCTGGGGGAATAGCAATAAGTAGGATGAGCAAATACAATAGGCCACTTGAAATGGGT
>CANHIV010000276.1 GCA_947460525.1 Flavobacteriales bacterium | reverse complement strand
GTTGTGTGTCTTGGTTACAAAGGATATTCCGTAAAAGAATATTTTTCCAATCTTTTCTTGCATCATTCTGATGTTACATTTGATTTGGTTAACAATAAAATGGAAGTGCACAATAGCACAGCGGAAAATTGGAAAGTGACGCTTGTGGATACCGGAAAAGATACCATGACCGGAGGAAGAATTAAACGCATCGAAAAATACGTTAATAACGAAACATTTATGTTGACCTATGGAGATGGCGTAAGCGACGTTAATATTTCGGAACTTCTTTTAACACACAGGAAATTTGGAAAATTAACAACAGTTACAGCCGTCCAACCAAGTGGTCGCTTTGGTGCACTTGGAATCAATGATTCAAATGAAGTTGAATCCTTCTTCGAAAAACCAAAAGGAGATGGGAGTTGGATTAACGGTGGTTTTTTTGTTTGTGAACCTGAAATTTTCAATTACATCGGAGGAGATACAACAATTTGGGAACAAGCACCTCTGGAAAATCTAGCCAAAGACAATCAACTTTGCGCCTATAAACATCGGGGATTTTGGAAACCCATGGATACGTTGAAAGACAAACAAGATCTAAACGAATACTGGGAGCGCGGAGAAGCAGCCTGGAAAATTTGGGACTAGTAATATGAAAACAGTAGATTTATTCGATAAGTTTTTCAAAGGAAAAAAGGTGCTGATCACGGGACATTCTGGCTTTAAAGGTTCATGGTTATGTATTTGGTTAAATGAATTAGGAGCGGAAGTCTATGGATATGCTTTAGAACCTAATACGCCAAAAGACAATTTCGTTACTGTACAACTTTCATCAAAGATCCATCATTTCATTGGTGATGTTCGAGATCGAGAAAATTTAGAACGTTATTTCGAAGAAGTACAACCCGACATTGCTCTTCACTTAGCGGCACAACCTTTGGTCATAGATTCCTACAACGATCCTCATTACAATTTTGAAACCAATGTAATGGGTACCGTCAATTTTTTTGAAGCCGTTCGAAAGTCTTGCTCTGTTAAAGTGGCAATAAATGTAACTACCGATAAATGTTACCAAAATAAGGAATGGCTCTGGGGATATCGGGAAAATGATGCCATGGGTGGTGACGATCCCTATAGTGCCTCGAAAGGATGTTCTGAACTCATTACACATGCTTATCAAAATTCTTTTTTCTCAGCAGACGGTACACCGGCAATAGCCTCTGCTAGAGCAGGAAATGTCATTGGCGGCGGCGATTGGGCAGATAACAGAATCATTCCTGACACATTACGTTCCTATTTGAATAATACTCCGTTGGTCCTCCGAAATCCAGAATCAATTCGTCCTTGGCAATTCGTTTTGGAACCTTTGTATGGCTACCTTCTGTTAGCGAAAAAACTTTGGGAGGATGGTAAATCCTTTTCAGGAGGCTGGAATTTTGGACCGTCATCAGCTAAAAACCATACCGTTGCACATGTGATACACGAGGTTAAAAATTTACTTCCATCACTAAATTTTCAAATAGATCATTCCGATGGAAAACTACATGAGGCAGGATTACTTAAACTCGATGTATCCAAGTCTATTACCGAGTTGCATTGGCTTCCAAAATTAGATTTTAAACAAACTATAGATTTTACCGTTAGAGGTTATTTGGATGAACTTGAATATCCAAGTAACCTATACATCGCACGCTTAAAACAAATAGAAGGATACTGTTCAATCAGTTAAAATACCCATAAAGTAATGAGCAAAGCAGAACAAATAAAAAACTCGATACATCAACTCGTAGAGGAATACCACCAACTCAAATTTCCACAGCAAGAATTTGTTCCAGGTGTTTCAACTATTCCGGTGAGTGGCAAATTGATAGATCACAACGAATTGATAGCTATTACAGATGCGGCTCTAGATGCCTGGTTTACTACGGGAAGGTTCAATTCTGAATTTGAGAAAAATCTTGCCAAATACATTGGTGTCAAACATTTGATCACCGTAAACTCGGGATCATCCGCAAATTTAGTTGCCTTTTCGGTTTTGACTGCTTCAGAACATGGAGAAAAAGCCATAAAACCAGGTGACGAAGTGATAACCGTTGCGGCTTCATTTCCAACAACAATTAATCCAATCATACAATATGGTGCTATACCTGTATTTCTAGATGTGGATATTCCAACATACGAAATCAAAATAGAAGATCTAGAAAAGGCATTAAGTCCAAAAACAAAGGCTGTGGTGATTGCCCACACAATGGGAAATGCATTTAATTTAGATGCAATTACGGCTTTTTGTAAAAAATATGGATTGTGGCTTATGGAGGATTGTTGCGATGCTTTAGGGACAACTTACAAAGGAAAACATGTAGGTACCTTTGGTGATATTGCAACCTTGAGTTTCTATCCAGCTCATCATATTACGATGGGTGAAGGTGGAGCCGTTTATCTATCCAATAGTAAACTAAAAAAAATAGCCGAATCCTTCCGAGACTGGGGAAGGGATTGTTGGTGCGAACCAGGTAAAGACAATACTTGTGGAAAACGCTTTTGTCAGCAATGCGGTGACCTCCCTTTTGGATACGATCATAAATACATTTACTCGCGGTCAGGCTTCAACTTGAAAATCACAGACATGCAGGCAGCCCTGGGATTGGCGCAATTGGATAAACTTCAGCATTTTGTTAATCGCAGAAAAGAAAATTTCGAAGCCTTGAAAAAGGGCTTAAAAAAATGGGAGCACAAACTCATTTTACCGAAGGCAACTGAACATTCTGATCCTTCCTGGTTTGGATTTTTAATTACAATCAGAAAAGATGCCGGAATCACACGCAATGAACTGATAGAAAAATTGACTGAGCATAAAATCGGTACGCGATTACTTTTTGCTGGTGATATTCGGAAACAGCCTTATTTCAAGAATGTAACGTATCGAAATGTTGGAACATTTGATAATACCGAACTAATCGTCAATCAAACGTTTTGGGTTGGTGTTTGTCCGTCGATTAACAGTTCTATGGTTGGATTTGTAGTCTCAGTTTTTGACGAAATAATGGCAAAATATTAATTTCAGAAATACCAAACATTGTGTTTTCAATTGATGTTATTCTTGAAGTCTGGCCTATTGTTCTAATTTCAGGTTTATACATTGCCTTTAATTGGAAAATGCTCACCAAAGAATCGTTGCGGCGATACTATTGGCCTGTATCAATTATTTTC
>CANHIV010000275.1 GCA_947460525.1 Flavobacteriales bacterium | reverse complement strand
TGTTCCAAAAAGCAACAAACCTACGAGTGCCGCTGCCCAAGACGAATTGGGGAAAACACTTAAGACCAAAATCTGCTCAACGGCTACCACAAAACCCAAGATCCAAGCATAACGGGTAACGGCCAAAACCTCCCATGTGGAACCTTTGATCATCTTCTGCCCCATCCAAGCGCCCATCAAAAAGTGAATCGCAGTACTGATGGCTATGGCCAATCCTACATATTGAATCCCATAAGGCAAGGCCCACCAAGTGCCCAACGCCATCATGGCTACATAAGTCAATTTGATCCAACTGGCTTGAAAAGTTCCATTCACTGCGCGAAGTAACGCATCGCTCACTCGATTTAATGTTCTGAAAATAACAGCCACAAAAAGATATTGTAAAATAATACCCGACCCCACGTACTGCGGACCAAGATAAAATGTCATCAACCACTCCGCATGAAAGATGACCCATACCGAGGCAGGAATAATGGCCAGACCCAGAACATGCGTGGTTAATACCACCAATCTTCGCAGACGTTCCAATTCATCTTGCATCTTGGACATGCCACTAAAAAGAACATTGTCGCTCAATTTGGCCATGATGGTAATGGGCAATGAAACCACATACGCACTTCGCTCATACCAACCCGCTGCCAATCCTTGTTGAGGACCAAGACCCAATGGGACCAATGAAACATCCACTTTTGTTGCTGCATAGTTCAATGCATTAAACAATGTACTTCCCAAGCCATAATGCAGCAAGTCCTTTGTCCCCTTCCTGGCTCCATACCAACCCACCTTGATGGGTGTATACCACCAATAGGCCAAAGTCATCAAAGCATTCTGCGCAAACAGCGCCCATACATATGCCCATACGCCAAAACCCAAATAGGCCAAAATCAAACCCACCAGCAAATTCCCGCCGACAATACTGACCATGCTCGCCTTGAAAAAAGTCTTGAACGCCATTTGCTTCATCATGAAACTGCGGGGCACAACACCCAAAGCTGAGATTAAAAAACTCGTGCACACCACTTGCGTAATCACCGTCAACTTTGGCATTTGATAAATGGCTCCCAACCATGGCGCCATGGCCTCAAACAACAACGTGAAAGACAAACCCAATCCTACTGCAGTCCAAAATGCGCCGTTGATGTGGTGTTGATGCACCTCTTTACGTTGAATGATGGCAGGACCGATTCCCACTTGAGAAAAAATTTCAGCAAAACCCATGATGCTCAATACCACCCCCATCATGGCAAAATCTGCAGGAGCAATCCAACGCGCCATGATAGCGGTGTACAACAATTGAATCACCACTTGCAACACCACTGTCAAGGTGTTCCATGAAAAACTACTGACCCATTGCTTTCTTTCCGACATGATGCAATATTAATTCCCGTTTTGCTTCAAAACAGATTTCACAAAACGAGTTTCCCGCCGATAAATGTGAACATAATACATACCATCAGGTTGATCCGAAATATCAAAATGCAGCTTGCACGACAACTGAAATCCACGTTTAATCAACTCTCCATGGACGTTAAAAATATCATACCTCCAATAACAATTCGGACCTGGCACATCTAGCTCAAAATACCCTCTTGTTGGGTTGGGGAAAGGATCATCAATGGTAAACAATTCTTCCTCACTGATGCCCGATGGATTACCGAAAAGAGACGATGCATTCCAATGGTGCCATTTCTGATCTACATTCAACGCACCCGTATATCGCTCATTGGACAAGAAAAATTCAAAATCGTGTGAATGAACAATCCCTTCTACTTGGTGAAATGGCAATCCCAATTCAACCCTTCTCTTATTGCCATTGAAATAAAGTCCATTGTCATAGTCATACAAAAGCAAAACAAAAGGTTGTAAAAAGGCAGAATAGCCGCACAACGCCACACTTTGATTCTGATTAAAAAACGAAGCTCCCGTTATCAATCCACCCAAGTCGTAGGATTCTCTTAAGCGCGCCACCTGCACACCTGGAACCAATGACAATGCATAGCGCTTGGTCTCTAGGCTCATCCAACACTTGGAAAAAACAAAAATACTGTCGGTGGTAGTTACAAATGCTTCTGCATCAAAATCGTGATTGTTCAAACCAGGGTCAAAGGTCACTTGATCTTCGTAAGCAAACTGAAGGGTATCCACGGCATTGATATCATTGCTATAAAATGCAACCAAAGGAATGATGAAAAATTTTAAATCCGTCCGATTTCCGAGATTATTTCCGATGTCCCCAACAATCAAATGCGTTCCATTGACATGGGCTTCTTCCCAATCGATATTGCTCAAACAATCCCACAATACGGTATCCACCACTTCAGCCGTCAACGAATCGATAGCAAAAAACATGGCATCCGTATCATCATTGTGTGTCCAATATTTTCCATCATAGTAGAACAAACCCGAAGTCTCGCTTACACCATTTGGCAATGCAACAGATACATTGGGACTTAGAATACTAGTGCCAAAAGTACAAGTACCATCATTGATCTCTGCCAATGGATTGTAATTGTTGGCTTGGGGATCCGTGCAGCCGTATATCTGCGCCAACATGGTTGAAATGTTGACTAAAAAAACAAAAAGGAAGACTGTACTTTTTTTCATCTTAGGAAATTTTTGACCAATCTGAATTCCCTCTGCTTATCTCTTCGAGGTATCTCCTTATGCCCATGTTTTTGGGCAAAGACAAGGTGGCATCTTCCTCAACTATCTCCAACGCACACTCACGGGCCACCAGCAAAATAGATTGATCTTTCACAATGTCTGCAATCTTCAATTGCAACACACCACTTTGTTGTGTACCAGAAATGTCGCCAGGGCCGCGCAATTGCAAATCCACTTCCGCTATTTCAAAACCGTCGTTGGTTCGCACCATGGTCTCCATTCTGGTTTTTGACTCATTGGACAACTTTTGTCCAGTCATTAAAATACAATAACTCTGATCGGCACCGCGCCCTACTCGCCCTCTCAACTGATGCAACTGAGAAAGCCCAAAACGCTCAGCACTCTCTATGACCATCACCGAAGCATTGGGGACATTGACGCCCACTTCGATAACCGTAGTTGCGACCATGATATGTGTACGTTGCTTGACGAACAAGTCCATCTCATAATCACGGTCCTCGGTTTTCATCCTACCATGGACAATACTGATTTGGTATTGGGGACGGGGAAACCTTCTCAAAATGCT
>CANHIV010000274.1 GCA_947460525.1 Flavobacteriales bacterium | reverse complement strand
TGAAGGTGTACAACTGCGTTGCTGATGCCATGCAAATGGCCATTGGAAGCGGCGAGTGGCAGACCATCGATTTGCGATTGAACGAATGGAGTGAGAGATTGGCAATGACGGCGCGCGCCATGTTCAATGCACTTCAAATTTTGGAAAGGGCGGAATACATTCGATTGAATGAAGCGGCTTACCAACGCACCAAGATTCAATATCTGTTTTCGCACCAACAATTATTGGCCATGCAACGGATGGGCAATGCGGAAGCCAAATTGATTGACGTTCTTCTACGAATGTATGGCGTCAATCACGACGGTGTCATTTATGTCAATGAGTTTGAAGTAGGCAAGGCCATGCGCACGAGCGTAGCGTTCATAGAGAAAATGTTGTAGAGTCTCGATGGAAGAAAAGTGTTGGTCTACACGCCTCAACTGCAACAACCTTCGGTTACGCTTACGGTATCTCGCGTTCATCCCTCTTCATTGGTGATTCCTAAAACGGTACTTGAAGATCGCAAAGCCAAAGAACTCCAATTATGGGCGGCCATGTGGAAGTATGTCAATGGGCAGAATTGCAGGTCGCAAATACTTGCCGCATACTTCAATGAAAGGGTTGAAACGCCCTGTGGCATCTGTGATCAATGTGTGGCTATTCAGCGTCAGTCGGCCGATTCAAGTTGGCAAAGTGAATTGCTCGATAAAATTCAACAACAACCCAAGACTTGGGAAGAGTGCATCGTATTATGCAGCGGAGTCGCCCGCGAACAGGTAATTGAGTTTTTGAGAATTCAATTGGATTTGGGGATTTGTGTTGAAAAAGGAGGGGTTATCTCCAGAAAAGTATAGTTTTTTAGAAAGTACCCCCTAAAAAATGGGGGTGTCGATGAAAAAATCTATATTTTTTAGTCAAACTGTTTTTTGCAATCCTATATTTGCAAAAAAAATCCATTATGAGTATGACTCGTTTTCAGGCTTTGGCAGAGTTGAATACCCGCCAGCCCGCAGAAGTGAAGGCCCCCAGTGCCAAGATCTCTGACTACTTCGGTGCCAACGTTTTTTCTCCTTTTAGAATGCGTGAGTATTTGACAGATGACGTTTATGAAAAGTTAATGGAGTGCATCAATTTGGGTGTGCGCATCGATCGTTCATTGGCAGATCACGTTGCTTCAGCCATGAAAGAGTGGGCCATGAGCAAAGGGGCTACGCATTATACCCATTGGTTTCAGCCTTTGACTGGAGCGACAGCTGAGAAACATGATAGTTTCTTTAAGCCATTGGGAGATGGTCGTGCAATTGAAAAATTTGAAGGTACCATGTTGGTGCAGCAAGAGCCAGATGCGTCATCATTCCCCAACGGTGGAATTAGAAATACATTTGAAGCTAGAGGTTATACCCTTTGGGATCCATCTTCTCCAGCGTTTATCGTAGGCAATACTTTGTGTATCCCTACCATTTTCATTTCCTACACTGGGCACGCTTTGGATTACAAGATGCCAATGATGAAAGCCCTAAACGCAGTGGATGTTGCGGCAACAGCGGTATGTCAATATTTTGATAAAGAGGTGGTGAAAGTAAACACCACATTGGGCTGGGAGCAGGAGTATTTCTTGATAGATGAAGCCTTGTTCTTGGCTCGTCCTGATATCGCAATGACAGGTCGTGCTTTGTTTGGCGCTCGTCCTGCAAAAGGTCAGCAGTTGGAAGATCATTATTTTGGTTCGATTCCGGATCGTGCCATGGCGTTTATGCAAGACTTTGAACAAGAGTCACATTTGTTGGGTATCCCGGTTACAACACGTCACAACGAGGTTGCTCCCAATCAGTTTGAAGTTGCCCCTATGTTTGAGGAAGCCAACTTGGCCAACGACCACAACCAGTTGTTGATGGACTTGTTGAACAAGGTAGCCCGCAAGCACCAATTCAGAGTGTTGTTGCACGAAAAACCATTTGAAGGAGTCAACGGAAGCGGAAAGCACAACAACTGGGCATTGAGCACCAATACAGGTGTTAACTTGTTAAAGCCAGGCAGGAATCCCAAGAGCAATCTTCAATTCTTGACTTTCTTCGTGAATACAGTTGCTGCTATCTATGAAAATGCTGATGTGCTAAGAGCGAGTATCGCAACAGTTGGAAATGACCACCGTTTGGGCGCCAATGAAGCACCTCCTGCTATCATGAGTTGTTTCTTGGGCGATCAATTGTCCGCGATGTTGGATGATTTGGAAAAAAATATCAAAGCCGGAAAGATGACACCTCAAGACAAAATTGAGTTGAAATTGAACATCGGTAAGTTGCCTCAGGTGTTGTTGGACAATACAGATAGAAACAGAACTTCACCATTTGCCTTCACCGGAAATAAGTTTGAGTTCCGTGCTGTGGGATCCAGCGCCAATTGCGCCAATGCAATGATTGTATTGAATACCATTGTTGCCAATCGTCTCATTGCATTCAAGAAAGACGTTGATGCGCGCATTACCAAAGGAGATGACAAAGACGAAGCGATTTTGAAAGAATTGCAACGCTTGATCAAAATGAGCAAGGTGATCCGTTTCGAAGGAAATGGATACGGAGACGAGTGGGTGAAAGAAGCTAAGAAACGTGGTTTGTCTAATTTTAGCGATGCCCCAAGTGCATTGGCCATTTGGAAAGACAAGAATGTTCAGAAGATGTTCCAAACGTTGAATGTGTTGACGCCAGAAGAGATCCATGCGCGTTATGAAATTGAGATGGAAACCTACAGCCGCAAGCGCGACATTGAAGCTGCTTTGACATGCAACTTGGCCATCAATCACATCATCCCATCTGCATTGCGTTACCAAAGCGAATTGATAGACAATGTGAGCGGATTGAAATCCATTTTAACCGCAGCTGAATTTAAAGAGGCCGCGTCTACCCAATTGAATTTGATCAAGGGCATCAGCAAGGAAGTAAACGCCATGAAAAAGGCCGCAGATCAAGTAGAAATGGAGCGCGGAAAAGCCAATGCTTCCGACACTGAAAAGCAAGCCAAATTGTTCGCGGGTCGCATCAAACCTTTGATGGATGAAGTCAGAGCGGCAGCCGACAGATTGGAATTGTTGGTAGAAGATGAGGCATGGCCACTACCCAAAATGAGAGAGATCTTGTTTACGAATTAATAAGATAAAGTAATGCTGTGAAAACAATTAGAGGCCCTTTTTGGGTCTCTATTTGTTTTTGGTTATAT
>CANHIV010000273.1 GCA_947460525.1 Flavobacteriales bacterium | reverse complement strand
TGCTGTAAAAGTGCAGGTGAAAAAAAACAGCGAAGAAGAATTTGACGAATGGACCGAAGAGTCTTAGTACTCTACCATCGGCAGCATTCCTCTGATGCCCATATCCACAACATTTTCACCTGCTGCAGGTTCCCACTTTCCATCGGCATTTATGTCTACCCATTCAAAACTTTGGTTATTTGAAAATGAAATCGTGAGGTGAATATCTTGTGTTTCATTTCCGCTGATCACCAATGGTTGATCAAAAACGCCTGTAACAACGCAAGATCCTTGAGGAATTGGTGAAGTGGCAAACAAAGGATTGGGTACAGTTGTGGCGCCTTCTGGTGCTTGTCCTGAGGTAGTATAGGGTGCGCCAAAAACGGTGGTTTCAAACCCCCAAAATCCTTGCAGCTTATCATCATTCACTGTCAATGTTTGGGTATTGATTTTGTAATTGGAGATGTAGGTGTTGTAGCCAAGAAAGCTTGCAACGGTGCCGGTCAAATCCATACCCGATTGAGTCAATGGAATATCATAATTTTGATAAAGCAGTGAAATACGCGGATAGTAATAAGTGCCTGGTGTAATTTCTTTCAAAGGAATACGCAAAAACACCTCACCTGGTGCTACGATTTTGGCTTTGTCAAAATCGATTGCATTGTTTCCACCCGCCATGGTTTCAGGCCCCATGTAAATGACTTCGCCTTCTCCAAGTGGTGTGTAAATCGTAGAGGCCAATTCGAAATAATGCGCACTCAAGGAATTAAAGTCAGGACTCACAGCCGCATGACCAGCGGGCAAAGTACTGGACTGTCCCAAATTGTCCAATCTTTCTTGATTGGGATCCATCACAAATTTTACCACAAGCATTGGACCCTCATCGACAGTTGGATTGGTGGGTTTGTCTTTGCACTTGTCACATGACACTACTATCAAAGCAAAAAATAAAATCCATAAATTTTTCATATCACGAATATAACATTTCCCATGCAGAAATGTATCCCCCTTTTGTATCAATCATCTCAATCATTTTAGAATAAAATGAATCCTTGGCCAGAGTAGCACTGTCGCCAACAATTACTAAACCCTTACGTGCTCGTGTCATGGCCACATTCATTCGTCGGTAATCTTTTAAAAACCCAATCTCACTTTGTTCATTGCTCCTAACCAGACTAATGTAAACAACATCCTCTTCTTGGCCTTGAAACGAATCGATGGTATTCACCGTCCATCTGTGTGCATCTGACATGTCATTCTGCACCCAACTTACCTGAGCACGATAGGGACTAATGACCGCAATATCGCCCGCAAGATGCATTTGCTTGGCTTCGATGTGTTTTTGAATAATCTGCCATTCTTCGGGATTCTGAAGACTGTCTCCATCCACCCCAGGTTGTTCTTCAAAACCACATCCTGCGGTATCAATAAATAGTACTGCTGATTCTTCACTGGACCATCCTCTGCTGGCCACTGATTCATGCGCTACCAATGCTTCTTTGTAAAATTGTGCGTTGGAAAAAGCCATGATGTCCTGGTGCATCCGGTATTGAACATTTAAAAAACTCACCGCATTCGGCAGTTGTTCAATGGCCACATCAAGCAAAGTATTGCCCAATCCCAATTCAGCAGCTTTGTTGGACTTCACCGTGGGCGGCAATTGATGAGGATCGCCTGCTAGCACCACTTTATCAGCATGACCTATGGCCACCCAAGTTGCGGGTCCCAAGGCCTGACCGGCTTCGTCGATAACAACGACATCCCATTGTTTGTCTTGTATGTAGTGGTGATTGGATCCTATTAGTGTAGCAGCCACAACTGCAGATTCATCTATAATTCGATCGATCAAATATTGCTCCCAATCCCGAGCTTCCTTTTGCAATTTCTTTGCTTCTTGGAACAACAACCTGCGCTGATCTGCCTCCTCCTTTCCAAAACTGCGTTTGTACTTGCCTCCCATTTTTCGCATTTCTACAGCACGCTTCTTGAGCTCTTTGATTTGCTTGTATTCCTTATCGCGAAGCAAACACGCATCCATTGTAAATGCTTGATTGTCCTCTTCCACCTTGGCTGTATTGCCAATTCGGACGCCGGTAAGTCCCGCCTGAATACATTGCTGCAACAAATGATCCGTGGCTGCATTACTTGCCGCAGTGATCAAAATTTTCTTTCCTCGCAAAGACATCTCCTTAATGGCGGCCACCAATGTGGTTGTCTTCCCCGTTCCTGGGGGGCCATGCACTACTGCAATATCCTGGGCTTGAACAATGGACTGCACAGCGGCTTGTTGTGAAGGGTTTAATTTCTCGTTGGGCTTCACCAAGTCTTCGTCCCATTTTAAAACGCGTTGTCCATAAATACAATCACGCAATTCAGCCAACCTTCCTTTTTCTGCATTGATGGTTTTGTTCAAGGCCAGAAACATTTCCTTGTAAGACTTCTCATCAAACAAAGCATCCACCCCCAAACGACCATTGTCTATCCAATCCGGCAACTCATCACAATGAAAAACAATTTTCATTCTTTGGTCATCCACAAATCCAATCACACCACTTACGCGCTCTCCTTTTGATGCATCCGCTTCACTGAAGACAGAGACAGGATTACCACTTTGAAAGGCATGTCCTTTTTGAGGACGCGGATTTTCCAATACCAAAAAAGGATAGGCACCTAAGCCGTAGCCTTCATCCGCAACTTTGACAGGATACCACGTGATGCCCTTTTCTCTTCGCTGCTGTGGAGATGACTGACTGATCAATTGTTCAATCCACAATCGCTCGTGCTCCTGTTCTTCTCGCAAGGCCAAAGCCCATTGCCCCAAATGTTCTATTGCGTTCATCCGCTATTCTCCAAAAAAAAATCCCTCCGAAGAGGGATTGTATATTTATCGTGTTATGTAGACGTCCCCTTTTAAGAATCGATCATTTTGATTCTCTAAGTTCTGCAAGAAAATGTAATAATACGTTCCCTCCGCAAGACCTTCTCCATTCCATGAGTTGTCATAATTTTCGTTCTCATAAACCAAAGAACCCCATCGATTGTATACTTTCAAAACAGAGCCTGGGAATTTTAATATCTCCGTGTTGGGATAGAACAATCCAGTGATCTCAAACGTATTGTTTTGATCGTCTGTATCATTATCTGGTGTAAAGATATTTGGCGCTGTAACCAAACAAGGGTCCTCTGTAATCAAGTAGGTATAGAACGCGCTGTA
>CANHIV010000272.1 GCA_947460525.1 Flavobacteriales bacterium | reverse complement strand
GCCAGGAAGTGGTAATCCCAATCTTCTACAGGAAAAGGGAAGGGGGATTGGAGGAATGATCAATCAAAGTTGGCGACAGAGCTTGAGCAATGGTGTTATGCTAGAGATTTTTTTAGATCAGGACTTTTCCTACAGATCGGTCGACAATTGGATACAATGGGTGCCGCAGAGCAACGGCCTATGGCAACCGGAAAATTGGAAGCATGTGAAAGCAAAAGAATGGAATTCCTATTTAAAGTTCAATATCAAGAAAGATGGCTTGCTTTTTACAACTTCTGCTGGATTCCAACATTTGCAAAATCAATCTTGGAAAATGTCCCAATTGGAAGGAGCCGGTGAACAATTGCCCTATTCACCGGCCTGGCGATGGAATGCAGAGCAGACAATAGGTTGGGGGTCGGGATACTATGCCCAATTCAATTGGCGATATGTAGGGCAACGGAGCATGAATGAAACCCATGATGCGAATGCAATTTTGCCCGCGGTTCAATTGTATGATTTGCAATTGGGAGGCCCGTTGTGGAGTATGCCCAAGGGTTGTCAATGGCAATTGGGTTGTGACAATGTCTTGAATGTCCAATACCAAGAGGTGAAGGGGTATGCACTTCCTGGAAGGGTATGGAATGTGAGAATAAAATTTGAAATAAATAAATAATATGAATACAATGAAAAAAATGATTTTGGGAATAATGACTTCTGCATTATTCGTTTTGACTTCATGTGACCCGTTCGAGCCAGCACCAAATCCCTATGTGATCTACAATAATGGAGTTTGGATGATCAACGAAGGAGGGTTCGGACAAAACAATGGCTCTATCACGGTTTACTCCGGTGGAGTGCGTTATGCTGACCCATTCTTAGAAGTAAATGGAGCGCCAGCAGGAGATATTTTGCAACGCGTGGTTAAAGAAGGTAATGTGTATATCACGGTCAACAATGGCGGCAACAAAGTGGTCGTGGGCGATGCTTCAAGTTTGAAAGTGAAGTATGAAATAGTCGCATTGGACTATCCGCGCGATGTCGCGGTAAGCGGCGATTTTTTGTACATCGCTCAAGGTGCCATGGGTGGAAAAGTAGGGAAATATAATTTGAGCAATGGTGCCTGGGTAAGCGACGTTGCGGTTGGCAATGGACCTGAGCGTTTGTTGGTAGTGAACAACCAACTTTGGGTGGCCAATAGCGGCGGATGGTTGACGGATAACACCATTTCTGTTATTGACTTGACCACCTTCCAAGTGACGGCAACCCTTTATACAGGCGATCGTCCATCGGACTTGGTGTATGAAGCCCAATCCGGTCGTGTGTTTGCTTTGGGTTCTGGTGAGACATTGTACGATGGCAATTGGAATGTCATTGGCCACACCATGGCCACCCTTTCAGGATTTGAAAGTGATTTGTCTTCGTTTGGGCAAATTCAAGTTGGTGCAGATGGTGATCACCCCCGCTTCATGGACGTGCTCAATGGAGAAATTTTGGTGGCCAATGGGGGATTGGACGCTTACACCAATACCAGTGATTTGATTTGTAATGATTGCATTACCGGAAGCTTTTATTCCGTGGATGCAGATGAAGCAGGCAATGTTTGGCTGACATCTGTTCCTGATTATGTTTCCAATTCCAATGTTTATCAATTCAATTGGAACAATAGAGCTTTGAAGAAATCTTATCAAGGAGGCATTGCGACCCATTCTGTAATTGTTCCTTAGTGCGTGATATCCAAGTAAAAGCCTGCTTTTTCTTTTTGGAAGAGGCAGGCTTTTGTGATTATATTTGCACGAATTTATTTTTAACGTAAATTCAACGGCATGTCCAATTTTTCTAATAAAATCGTCGGAGAGGGTCTAACCTATGACGACGTTCTTTTGATTCCCGCATTCTCTCAAATTTTGCCCCGCGAGGTTTCTACGCATTCCAAATTCTCTAAGAACATCTCTTTGTATGCACCAGTTGTTAGTGCTGCGATGGATACGGTTACAGAGTCTGAAATGGCTATCGGAATGGCCCGCCAAGGAGGAATAGGTGTTATTCACAAGAACATGACCATTGCTGCTCAAGCAGCGCAAGTCCGCAAGGTGAAACGTTCTGAAAGTGGAATGATTCAAGACCCCATCACATTAAATGAAGATGCGACGGTTGGAGATGCTTGGGCGATGATGTCTGAGTACAAGATTGGGGGTATTCCTGTAGTTGATGCGGATGTTAAATTGGTGGGCATTGTTACCAATCGTGATTTGCGATTTGAGAAAAACAACACACGTCCAATTGCCGAGGTAATGACGAAGGTCGGAATTGTGACCACAGATAAGCCCAAAGATCTGAAAGCTGCTGAATCTATTTTGCAAGAGAAGAAAATTGAGAAGCTTCCTGTGGTGGACGATGCTGGAAAGTTATTGGGGTTGATAACCTACAAGGACATATTGAAATTAAAGCAATTCCCCAATGCTTGCAAAGACAGTTTGGGACGTCTTCGTTGTGCGGCTGCAGTTGGTGTGACGCATGATACCATGGAGCGCGTTGATGCGTTGGTCAAAGCAGGAGTGGATGCTGTAGTGATTGATACTGCGCATGGTCACTCATTTGGGGTAATTGAAACTTTGAAAAAAGTGAAAGCCGCTTACGGCGATAAAATTGATATTGTTGTCGGAAATATTGCTACTGGTGCAGCAGCCAAGGCGCTTGTTGAGGCGGGTGCTGATGCAGTAAAGGTGGGCATTGGTCCTGGATCTATTTGCACAACACGTGTAATCGCAGGTGTGGGAGTTCCACAATTAACTGCCGTTATGAATGTGGCTGAAGCATTGGAAGGAACAGAAGTTCCTATCATTGCGGATGGTGGAATTAGATTCACGGGTGATATACCCAAAGCTTTGGCAGCGGGTGCTTGGACCATCATGGTAGGTTCTATGCTTGCGGGAACAGAAGAGTCTCCAGGCGAAACCATCATTTATGAAGGAAGAAGATTTAAGAGTTATCGCGGAATGGGCTCTTTGGAGGCCATGCAACACGGTTCCAAAGATCGTTACTTCCAAGATGCAGAAGATGACATCAAGAAGTTAGTGCCAGAAGGGATTTCAGGCCGTGTCCCTTTTAAAGGAAGTGTCCAAGAAGTGATGTACCAAATCATTGGCGGATTGCGCGCGGGTATGGCATATTGTGGAGCCAAAGACTTGAATGCACTTAAAGAAGCACAGTTTGTGCGCATC
>CANHIV010000271.1 GCA_947460525.1 Flavobacteriales bacterium | reverse complement strand
TTTTTACAGGATTGTTTGTGGTGCTTGGCCGAGGTGGATTTCAACAAATCCCCATCAACATTGATGCAGCCTATTATTCCAAAAACTACGTGTCGAATGACTTGTCGGTGAATTCAGTGTACTACTTCGCCAAGAGTTTTATGCTCTACAACCGAAGTGAGATCGGCAACTTGTTTCCGCAAATAAGCGAGAAAAAAAGCAAGCGATTGCTGAAAGACTTGTATACCTATCCCCGCGAACATACGGTGGACATTCTGAACAACGACCGACCAAATGTCGTTTTTATTGTGCTGGAAGGCTGGACTGCAGATGCCGTAGGTTGCCTGAACAATGGCCGCGGTGCAACGCCACATTTTGATGCATTGGCAAAAAATGGTGTGCTCTTCACAAACATCTATGCTGCGGGCAGCACTTCGGAGATTGGCAATGCCAGCATCTTCGCGGGTTATCCTGCCTTGCCGGAAATTTCTATTTCCATGCAGCCGGACAAACACCGGAAACTTCCATCAATCAATCAAGACCTCAAGAAGTGGGGCTATACATCACATTACCTTTTTTCTGGAGATTTAAAATATGGAAACATCGGAGGATTTTTCATCGACCATGGTTTTGATGTCGTCGAAGATGAAAATGAATTCCCTTCAAATCTACCGCACGGAAAATTGAATTATTACGACGAGGCCCTTTATTCGTTGTTGCTAAAGAAAATCAATCACACGAAAGGACCATTCATGCACTGCGCCTTTACCGGAAGCACCCATTCACCTTATGATTTCCCGATAGGAAAAGCACCCAAATGGAAAGGTGCTGAAGCGAAATTTATGTCGTCGGTATATTATGCAGACCATTGCTTAAATAATTTCATTAAGGCCTCTAAAAAGGAAAAATGGTACAAGAACACGATTTTCGTTCTCGTCGCTGACCATGGTCATGCCTCGCCTTTCAACACCAACCCAAGTGTTTCTCAGTTCTTCCGAATTCCGCTCTTGATCTTCGGAGAACCCATAAAAAAAGAATACCGTGGCATACGCATCGATGCCGTAGGTTCGCAATCAGACATCGCCACAACGCTTCTGCGTCAGATGCACGGCGATGTGAAGCACTACCCTTGGAGCAAAGACTTGCTTAATCCAAATGTGCCAAAATTTGCCTTGCATACGATCATCCGAGGCTATGGTTGGGTGACGCCTAAAGGGCATTTCACGTGGCACATGGACGGCAAAATGTTCCAAGAAAACACCTTCGATGCACAGCACATCAGAAAAGAAAAGAAGCGTTGTCACGCGTTCATGTCTCTTCTTTATGAGCAATACAAGTCACTCTGATTTTCCTTAAAATGAATACCTTTAACGCGTGAAAATCCTCGTCGTTCGTTTCAGCTCCATTGGTGACATTGTGCTCACAAGCCCCGTACTTCGTGCCATCAAAACCCAGCGGCCTGAGGTGGAGATTCATTACCTGACGCGCAAGACTTACGCATCACTTCTTGAGCACAATCCACACATCCACCACCTGTATTCGTTTGATCAAAGCATCAGCGAAATACTGCCAATGCTCAAGAAGGAGCGGTACGACCTCATCGTTGATTTGCATAAGAATATACGCACATTAGGATTGAAACTTAAGTTAAGACGACCATCATCCAGTTTTGAAAAGGAAAATGTCAAGAAGTGGATTTTGGTCAATTTCAAAAAAGATACACTTCCGAAAGTGCATGTCGTTGACCGCTATTTTTCCGCAGTAAAGCGATTGAACGTCATTTCAGACAATAGACCAGGAGAATTGTTCCTTTCGCCTAACCAAACGGTAGATACGACTGTTCGATTCAATGTGCTGCCCAAAAAATACATTGCTGTTGCCATTGGTGCGCAATTCGGAACGAAACGAATGCCCGAAAACCTTGTCGCGCAAATCATTCAACATAGTTCGGCTCCAATCCTCATTGTGGGAGGTCTAGAAGACCGTGAACGCGGGAATCGCATTTGTGAACTTTGCCCAGACCGAAAGGTAATCAATACCTGTGGTGAATTGTCCATCATGCAGTCCGCATCCATCGTTTCTCAAAGTTCAAGCTTGTTGACAGGAGATACCGGGATGATGCACATTGCCGCATGTTTCGATGTGCCAATTGTTAGCGTTTGGGGAAATACCGCACCAGCACTAGGTATGTATCCGTATTATCCCACGCATTCTGAAAAGTACAGCATACATGAAGTGCTTGACTTACCATGTCGTCCGTGTTCAAAAATAGGATTTCAGGAGTGCCCAAAGGCGCATTTCAACTGCATGAACTTGCAAAATGTAGAAGCGATTGCCCAGGACCTTGAAACACGTTCAGTTCAAACGAGGTAAGCTTATTCGTCACCCAAGAACAATTTCTTCAGTTCTGTAGCATCAGAAGGTTTCATTTTACCCGCGAGAATTAAGCTCAATTGTTTTCTGCGCAAAGCTCCTTCGAAACGTTCCTTTTCTTCCTCTGTTTCAGGAATGAGCTCTGGCACTTGAATGGGTGCGCCATATTGATCGACCGCCACAAAGGTATAAATGGCTTCGTTGCACTTCTCGCGTTGACCTGTGATGGCATCTTCCACAAAGACATCCACAAAAATCTCCATCGAGGAGCTAAAGGCGCGAGACACTTTGGCTTCCAATGTCACGATAGACGCATGGTTGATCGGCTTCTGAAATGAGACATTGTTCACTGATGCTGTAACAACTACCCGTTTGCTGTGACGGTGCGCTGAAACACTCGCAATGACATCCATCCACGCCAACAATTGTCCACCGAATAAATTACCTAAGGTATTTGTGTCATTGGGCAATACAACTTTCGTAGTGATGGAAAGTGTTTCGGATGCGCGTCTCGATTTCATGAAAATTGTTTTGACAAAAGTACACTTTTTAACAGTGAAGTTTGCGCAAAATCTTGATAAAAACAAGAGCCATTGAGCAAAACCATAGACTTCATTTACCGTGATGTTGAAATTATTGGCTCAAGCATTCCGCATCAACATCCTTTCTTTATCTTTGTGTGCAATCTGATGTCATAGCCACCTATTGCCACAATTTTTTATCCCACATTTCAACCAACACGATGTTGCCACTTGTTCATTACGTACCGCTCGGATTAATCGACTATAAAGAGGCTTGGGAACTACAGGAGAACCTATTCAACACCACCATTTCTCAGAAAATTCAAATCCG
>CANHIV010000270.1 GCA_947460525.1 Flavobacteriales bacterium | reverse complement strand
GGATTTGTCTTTCTTGTATGATGCCAACGGATTGTGGCATCAGCCCTGGCCCAAACATCTAAAAATAATTGTGGTGGACAATGGAGGCGGGGGAATATTTAAAATTATTGACGGGGCAAAGAATGAGCCGTCTGTGCCTCGTTTTTTTGAGACATCCCACAACAGAGATATTTTGCAATGGGTGAAAGGATGGGGTTTGACGGCCCAAGTTATCCATGAACCCAAGCATGATGATTTGCGAAATTTTTTCAATGATGAGAAGATGTCGGTTTTGGTGGTGAAAACTCCGGGTGATGTGAACCCAATTGAATTAGATTTGTTTTTTGAATACTTTAAGCAGCAAAATGAGAGAGTGGCAAACAATTAAAGAATATTCCGATATTCTTTTCCAATGGTATGACGGCATTGCCAAGATTACCATTAATCGTCCTGAGGTGTACAATGCGTTTCGTCCTCAAACCAATGTGGAAATGATTGATGCGATGGACATCTGTAGAGAGCGTCAGGATATAGCTGTTATTGTATTGACGGGTATTGGTGACAAAGCTTTTTGCAGTGGTGGAGATCAGAATGTAAAAGGCGTTGGTGGATATGTCGATGACAATGGCGTTCCAAGATTGAATGTTTTGGATTTGCACAAACGAATTCGTGAAATCCCTAAACCAGTCATCGCGATGGTAAACGGATATGCCATAGGTGGAGGCCATGTTTTGCATGTCGTGTGCGATTTGACCATTGCCTCGGACAATGCAAAATTTGGACAAACCGGTCCCAAGGTGGGCTCATTTGATGCCGGATTTGGATCCAATTATTTGGCAAGGCACGTAGGTCAAAAGAAAGCCAGAGAGATTTGGTTTCTTTGTGAGCAGTACACAGCCAAGGAAGCCATGGATATGGGAATGGTCAATAAAGTAGTGTCATTGGAGGAATTGGAAGAGACGACCATTCATTGGTGCAAGACCATCATGAAACGCAGTCCTCTGGCCATTCGCATGATCAAGCGTGGACTGAATGCAGAATTGGATGGTCAGCGTGGTCTTATGGAATTTGCAGGCGATGCAACCTTATTGTATTATTTGACACAAGAAGCGCAAGAAGGAAAAAAAGCCTTTTTGGAGAAGCGAGATCCTAATTTTCAACAGTTCCCGAAATTTCCATAATGAACAAGTGGATTGATGCCGCAAGGCCTAGAACTTTGCCTCTGGCTGCATCGGGAATTATCTTAGGTTCTATTCCGGATGAAGGCCAGCTTTGGAATCTTTCTGGTTTCCTTTGGGCTTTGCTGACGGGAATATTGCTCCAAGTGCTTTCCAATTTTGCAAATGATTACGGGGATTTTAAAAATGGCGCAGATCACTTTAGATCTCATGGTCCAGCTCGTGCTGTTCAATCGGGTACTATTTCACAATCACAAATGAAGGTCGCTATAGCCTTGCTATCTCTGATAACATTGTTCACTGGAACGTACCTAATATACACCCAACTCCTTCAGACGGATAGATTGAATGATTTTTGGATCATGTTGGGAATTGGTGTCTTGGCCATAGTAGCGGCCTATACTTACACGGCAGGTCCACGCCCATATGGGTACATGGGGTTGGGAGATTTGTCTGTGTTTTTATTTTTTGGCCTTGTCGGTGTTTTGGGGACGCACTTCGTTCTATATGACGTGTTGACGATTAGAAATTTGTTTGCGTCATTATTCGTAGGCACAATGTCAGTAGCGGTTCTGCATCTCAACAACATGCGAGACATGGACGACGATGCTAAAGCATTGAAGCATACATTGGCGCTCAGGTTGGGTTGGATAGGAAGTAAGAGATATCTTTTCGCACTTTTTCTTATTGCGTTTGTATGTATTGGTCTCTGGATTTTAGAAGGCAATAATTTCTTTCATTGGGTGGCAATGATTCCAATGATTGTCTTGGCCACGCGATGGAATGATATAGCCATGGAGAATCATCCAGAGAAGTTTGATCCATATTTGAAGCGATTTGCTTTGACTTGTTTTTTTACAGTTTTTTTGGTGTTCGTGACTTCTTTTTTGTAAGTTCGGACAATTATGAAATCGGGTAGTAACAAGATTGCGCATTTTAATGGGATCAGCTTTGCATTATTGATTTTTTCAATTGCCACGGCCTTCGTCGTTCCATTCATTACCGTTGGAGGTATCTTCTCAATAGTTGACGTAAAGAAGATGCAAATACCAGTGTACTTCGCTTATTTCGATTGG
This sequence comes from Flavobacteriales bacterium, assembly GCA_947460525.1. GTDB lineage: Bacteria > Bacteroidota > Bacteroidia > Flavobacteriales_D > Sanyastnellaceae > CAMCTV01. Next base: position 971 of record CANHIV010000270.1, on the reverse strand, counting down.
ATACCGGCAATTCTATTATTTGTTTTGGGCGTTGGTTTGGCCATTCAATCCAAGAACAAAAGTCAAAGCAGCCAAAAATTGGGTTTAAATACCCAACGAAAGGGTGCTCTTTTGTTGGGCATCGGCTTATTGCTGGCCAGCAGTTGGGGCATGGATTTTTTTATTATCCTAGGCGCCTCCTTTATAATTGGGTCATGGTTAATTCGCATGGATTCTCTGACCATTCACGTTATTTCATTGGCAATTATTCTGCTTTCATTGGTGTTGGTAAATCTCGATGTGCCTTTTAAATTTAAATATTTTGTTTTTGATGTGCAGGTGGATGGCGTTGCCAAATTATTGGCATTCGTTGGATTCAATGGTTATTATTCTATTTTTCCGTGGGTGTCTATTTTCTTAAGCGGGTTGGCTGTGGGAAAAGGGGTTTTGAGACCCAGAGGCTTTTTTCCTCCAACAAGCTTTATCGCGGCATTTATCATCGTTTTGGGTTATCTCACTAATTTATATTGCATTGATTTGTACGCACAAATGGATAGTTTTAGCGCTAAGTTCTTGTACCCGTTTGACCAATTTTTGTATCAACCTTCGTTCATTCTAATTTCAATTGGTTTGGGTTGGCTCATAGTAAATTTTTGCAATCACTTATTTGAGCTATTGGGAGATCGCGATTGGATTCCTAAAATGAAGGAATTGGCAACTTCTAAATTGACCATGCTTTTGGTGATCTATCTTCTCGGATCTCTTTTCATGATGGGTTTTGCCTATAGTGGAACCATCGTAATTGGATTTGCCCATCCCTTTTTATTGCTGACATTTATATCATTAAGTATCCTTGCTACCTTCTGGGGGATTATGGTTTGGAAAAGGAAGGTCAATAAACACGCACCGCTCGAATGGTTGATCAAGTACATCTCTGCAAAAGACAATTCGGGGAAATAAATACCCGCTTTTGGAAATTGCAATTCAATCGC
>CANHIV010000269.1 GCA_947460525.1 Flavobacteriales bacterium | reverse complement strand
GGGCAGGATTGCATCACTGCAGTAACATCGGCAAGCGGCGCTTGGCTATCGAGCCAAACGGACTGCGCATCGGGAGGTAGTATTAGCGGACAACGGTGGTGGCCCAATTTTTCGAGCACCGCATTGGGCGGCGTTGTGACGATGGCAAAGCCATGTATCAGCTCTTCCCCCTTTTGCCAAACATCCCAAATCCCTGCAAGCGCCATGGGTCCTTGTGGCACGCGAGGGTACACGCAAAAAGGTTTTTTGAGACCAATGCCTTGTGGCCCTTCAATAAAAGCATCGGCGATGACCAAACAACGCTGGCTGCGAATGGCTTTGCGGTAATACGGTTTGTCGATGATTCCTTTGGCACCACGGTAGTCTTTTCGGTTCTCTTGGTTGTGCTCCCCTTCCGATCGCGCATTGATTTGCATCTTGCCATCTTTGGACCACGAAGGCGTAAATCCAAAACGAAAAAGCTGCAGCGTTTTGGGATCATGGCTGGTGATCACCAAACCTTGACTTCCAGGAGCCAGATTGGTGGTGGGAGAAAAGTCCAAACCCCGGGGCAGCAAAGCACCCCATTTTTTCTCAATCTCCTTAACCTTGGTTACAACAATATAACGTCCACACATGATACAAAGTAAAGATAGGAGATTGTAATGGAAGTACGATGGATAGATTCCCTCTATTCTACCAAGAGAAAAGTGATTTGACCTGGGCGGAATCCCCACCTAACATTGCCAAAAAAAACACAATGAAAAAAGTAAACCTAGACGAGCTTCAAACGCTCAAACAAAACCACGAATGGCTATTGGTGAAATTCAGCAGCAATCCATGCGCACCATGCATTGCCATGACCGATGTCCTGGCCGAAGTCACTCCTAAATATCCACAATTGACCACCATTGAGTCAGATGCCATGGAAAACATGGAAGAACTAATGTCCTTTGGCTTGGGAAATTTCGTTCCTCAAACTATCCTTTACCACAACGGGGTAGCGTTGAACCTGGAGAAGCCGTATCAGCTGGTGGGATTTAAAACCACAGAGGTGGTGGATCAAGTCTTGTCGCATTTTATTACTACCTAATTCTTGAGCAATAAAAAAAGGCGTGAAATTCACGCCTTTTTTCTCTGTACCCAGAGTGGGAATCGAACCCACACGTCACGAGGACACACGATTTTGAGTCGTGCGCGTCTACCAGTTCCGCCATCCGGGCCTCTCGTTAGAGGGTGCAAATATAAACAAAGTCTCTTATTCTGTGCAAATAAGAAAATAATTTCCTGAAAGAAATATTCCCACATGCCCATCGCTTACCTCCAAGGGCAAACGCAACACATGGCCATTGCCCCTTTCAGATAAGCTACTCATCTCTTTGGCCGTGCTCTTCCACTCCTTGCCCACCTGTCGGTACTCCCTAACCACGGTGCGCTGACCCGACCATTCTCTTGCCTCTCCCTTCTCCGGCTGGCTGCTGCTGTGGTCATTGAACCGAATCACTGGGCCATGCTGCCAACTGACGCCAAAGGATGGCCCATCCAACTCCGCTCCAACTTGTTTCTTGGGCAATACAACCGCAGTGTCAATTTCACTCATCTCCTTTGCAATGTGCCAACCATAAATGTCCTCAAAATATTCTTGGTATTGCACAGTAACCGGTCCTGTAGGCTGCCCATTGACGCGGTCCATGGAACGTACCTCCTTGTAATAATACTCTTCGCCCCAAATCCAAAAACCGCCCAAACTGTCTGACATCACTGTCTTGGCAATCCATGGGACGCCCGAAACCGGAACTTCCATATTGATGACCCGTTGGCGAACCACATTCTCTTGCGAAACCGACAAATCATAAATAACGGTGCCGTCTATCTCCTCTTTGCCACTATTGGAAAATGTACAGATACACCGAATCAAATCCTCTGACTGCGGAAGGAAAAATACCTCCCGCAAACTGCGCGGACCCAATACCAAATCCCATTGCTGTGCATGCTTCTTGGCCACATTCAAGTGAATCAGCTCTGTCTTTACCAATTGCGATAGGTCCAGCTTGGGGTAGGTCTGCCTATTGTTGCCACTCATCAACCAAAAATTACCTCTCCCATCCATCTGCCATCTTTCCAAACTCAAGGTGGATTCAGCCATGGGCAATTTCCATTGCATGCCCATCATTCCCGTCAGGTGATTGTCTTCTTTCTTCCACAACAAAGTGATGATTTCCTTGGACCAATAGGTAGCCTGATCCGATACGACACCGACAAAATCGCCTTGTTCCAATAGCCTGAATTTGGGTTTTCTATTCTTGGAATTATATACCAATGCACCAATAGAACGTGACTCTTTCCAACCTTCGCCCGGTTGGTAAATCAACTCCTTAAAATACACCGAATCCAAATTGATGGCATATTGCACAAGAACCAAGCTCAGCTGTTGCGCATAATGATGAACGCCCACCCAATAATGGTCCTCCGGCAAATTGTATTTCCACGTCTTGCCTTTGGGAATATCGACCATGTCCAATGAAGAAATCTCATTGAGTCGATTTTTATACAAAGTAAAAAAGTACGATTGATCCTGGGACTCATCGATGAACTGATCCGCAATCATCCGCTCAACGGATTGCCGAGCAATCAACGTCTGCGCCTGTTGTTCCGTTGCCATTAAAAGCAACAGAAAAACCAAACTACCTAGCCGAGAACCAGCGAACGATGTCCATGCCATTTCCATAAAGCATTAAGCCCAATAACAAGATCATCCCCACCATCTGTGCCCATTCCATTACCTTCTGTGACGCAGCCTTTCCAGTAATCATTTCCCACAACAAGAACATTACATGACCGCCATCCAAAGCCGGGATGGGAAGGATGTTCATGAAAGCCAAAATCAAAGAAATAAATGCAGTACGCTCCCAAAACATGGCCCAGTTCCATTGCTCCGGAAACAGTTTAGCAAAAGTGGCAAAACCACCCACTTGCTTGGCTCCAGATTCTGAAAACAAGAACTTCAATTGTGAAGCATAATCGCGTACCGTCTCCCAAGCCATTGCCATTCCCGCAGGAATCGCTTCAAAGAAACCAAAAGTGCGGGTAACGTAAGTAAAATAATTATCGGGGGTACGGGGCGCAAATCCAATGGTACCTTCAGCCGTTGTTGTTGGTGACAATGTCATCCACTTGCCATCTCTGTACAATCCCACTTCAACCTGCTTCTCCTTCTGTGCTTGCAAT
>CANHIV010000268.1 GCA_947460525.1 Flavobacteriales bacterium | reverse complement strand
CTACATCGATTGGATGATTGCCGAAAAAAGAAAGAACATCGCCAAGGACTTACTCGTTACTGCCCAACAAAGAATGGTGGCTACACGTCAGCGATTTATAGGTGGTGATCGTCCAGCAATGGATACCCTTGAAGCAAGAGCTCAATTTCAAACGAGAAGTATACTCCTGCAAGAGTCAGAAATGCAGGTCATCAAAACGCGTTTGGCTTTGGTAGCTTTTGTCGATGAAGGGAATGACAGAAAAAATATTCTGGCTTTAAATATTCAACCGCAATTGAGCATACTTGAAATCCTGCCCATCTATCGACCCTCTTCATTGCCTGATTTTGGGTTAAACAAACATCCTGAATTGTCGTGGTATTCCAACAAAATTACCTTGCTGCAGTGGGAGGAGAAATGGAAAAAAGAGAAGCTGAAACCCAAGTTAAATGTCCAATACAATCTCCTATCAAAGGGGATGAGTGAATCCACCAACCTTTCATTTTCTTCCCAGAATTATCGTTGGGGAGTGGAGATGGCATTTCCCATTTTCTTGCGTGATGCACGTGGGGATCTTCAATTGCAAAGATTGAAAATTCAAGAAGCAGAGAATGATCAAGATTGGAAAAAAAGTCAGTTGAAGCAGAAGGCATCGACACTGGAGCAGCAAGAAGAAATGGTGAGAAAGCAATATTTGCTTTATGCGGATAATGTAAGCTTGTACCGCAATTTATTGGATGCAGAGCAATCCAAATACCAAGCGGGTGAGAGCATAGTTTTTATGGTGAACCAACGTGAAAACGCTTGGTTAGAGAATCAACTCAAAGCTTTGGAATATGAGCGAAAGTGGATGGAGACGCGAATTCAAATGTCTCAGCTTTTGTTTATGCCGTATTTCTAATTCTTGGGTGAGCGATTGCTCAAATAAACCCCAAAGAGAACAACGCCGGCAAAGCCCAATTGACCTGCGCTAATTTCCTCTCCCAACATAGAACCCCAGGAAACAGCAACGATGGGAATCAAATAGGTAACAGTAGAGGCAAGAATGGGTCCTGCCGTTTGGGTCAATCTAAAGAATAAAATATTTGCGATTCCTGTGCCCACAACAGCCAATGTTGCAACGGCTGCAAAACTCCGCCATCCTGAGGGGTGCTCAGTAATGATTTCAATGGGCGTAGTGGCCAAAATAAATGCACATGGGATACTTACCATGGTTATCGATACCGCTGTTATCCATGGCGCTTTCATGTGGGTGAGATGATGCCCAACGGTATTGACACTGATGCCGTACAATAAAGTAGCAGCTAGAATTAAAAAGGCATATTCAAAATTTTGCATCGAGCTTCCTTTGATGGCGATGATACCTGCCGCTCCAATGAAACCGATGATCATCCCGCCAATTTGAAGGCGGTGACTTTTTTTCTTAAAAAATAAAACGGCAAGCAACAAGGTGAACAACGGCGTGATGGCGTTGAGGATACCTGCCAATCCACTGTCCAAATGCTGCTGGGATATCGCAAATAAAAAGGCGGGAATACCACTTCCACAAAAGCCAACAATGGCCAGGTATTTCCAGTCTTGTCGCTGAATGTTCTTTATTGCCTGGAAAGTAAACGGTGACAAAGCTATTGCGGCCAATATCATCCGCATACAGGCTACCTGATACGGCGAAAGCACAGTGCTTCCATCTTCGGCCTTTAGACCCATTTTCATGAGGACAAAAGAACTTCCCCAAACCAATGCCAATAGGATTAATACCAGGGTGGAAGAAAATTTAGATCCGCTCACAAAATGATTTTTGCCAAATGTACGTTTCGTTTATTCCTCAAGGCTTAATTTTGTTCAAAATATAGAACGATGAAAAATTGGATTTTGGTTCTTGCAGTTGCCATTGGAATGATGGCCTGCTCAGATGCTTCACAACAGAACGCGGCATCAAATGTTGTAGTAGAGCAAATTCAGGAGAAGGGTGCGGCTGCAAAAACTGTGGCCAAGTTGAGTATCGAAGGAATGACTTGCGCGCATGGCTGTGGTGGTAAAATACAAAAAGAATTGGAGGATATGGACGGGGTGAAATCTACGGATTTGGATTTTGTGGAAGAAAGAAAAGTAAATGTAGTGTCAGTAGAATTTGATGCCGCTTCCATCGATGAGAACAAGATGATGGGATTGGTCAATTCGCTCGCAGACGGAAAGTACAAAGTTGTTGCAGCGCAACGTGTGACCACAACGCCACAATAATGAAAAGAACGGGTCAACCCTTTTTCTGGGCCAAGATTGCATTGGTTGCGCTCTATCTGGTTATTATCGCGGGTAGTGTGGTGCGTGTAACCGGCAGTGGAATGGGCTGCCCCGATTGGCCCAAATGTTTTGGACATTTGATTCCACCCACAGATGAAGAAGTGTTGTTGATAGGCCCGGGAAAATCATTCCAAAAAGGGCAAATGGTTATTCATCATGATACGCTGTGGGTAGCCCAAAATGATGTTGTCATGGATGACAAATCTACCTTTTGGAATTTTGGTGCTGAGGCGGATTGGAAAAAGTATCCAAAACATGATTATGCGGTATTTAATGTTTGGCACACTTGGACGGAATACATCAATCGTTTGTTGACGGGGGTTTTGGGATTTCCTGTTTTGATCTTGTTGATTGTTTCTTGGAGATGGGCAAGAAAGGGAAAAGGATGGCAATCTTTTGTTGCCACAGTTTTGACCTTGGCTCTGATTCTCTATGAAGCGTGGTTAGGCAAACTGGTTGTAGATGGTCACTTGTCTGGTGGTAGAGTGACGTTGCACATGTTGGGGACCATGGGTATTATACTTACGCTTTTGTGGGCGATGAATGCTAGTGAGGGATTTCCAAAAAAATGGAACCTAAATCGACCTGTTTTACTTTGGATTTCATTGGCAATGATGTTGATTCAAATTGTCTTGGGCACCCAATTGAGAGAGGCCATCGATGAAGTCATCAAGCAAGGCTGGTCAAGACAAGATTGGATTGCGCAAATCATCCAATCCTCAGAGAATATTACTTTTTATATACACCGTACTTTTTCTTGGGTGGTATTTTTTACCGCAGGTTTTCTAGCCATTGAATTGTACAAGCAAAAATCCTCTCTTGCCTTGTGGATTGCTGTTCCCCTTGTTGGTGAGTTTTTGGTTGGGATATTGTTGTCGTATTTCAATTACCCCATTTGGTCACAACCCATGCATTTGTTGTTGTCGATGGTTTTATTGGGCGCTCTTTTGCAACTG
>CANHIV010000267.1 GCA_947460525.1 Flavobacteriales bacterium | reverse complement strand
TACCGCAGAATGTGTGGATGTATACAGGGGGTAAGCAAGGAAGTCATACGGAGAGTTTTGGTTTTATGTTGGCAGAGATGCAGTATTTGCAACGTTCTTTTCCCAATAGTCAATGGTAACCATCGAAGAGGTTTGGCGATTTATTGAAGAGGTTGAGGATCCTGAGATTCCCGTACTCAATGTAGTTGAGATGGGCATCGTCAGAGATGTTAGAAATACCGTTGAAGGGACATGGGAAGTTGTCATTACACCTACCTACAGCGGATGTCCAGCCATGAAGGCCATAGAAGAAGATGTCTTGCAATGCTTGGCGGATCATCATGTTGCTCCTGTGCAAGTGATATCTCAATTGTCTCCGCCTTGGACCACGGATTGGATGACAGAAGTGGCCAGAGAGAAGTTACGACAAACAGGAATTGCGCCACCTGAACAAGGAAGTGCAGACAAAGGTTTGTTGATGGGCGTACGGAAAGATGTAAAGTGTCCGCGTTGTTCTTCGGTACAAACGACAATGGTTTCTCAATTTGGCTCAACGGCTTGTAAGTCATTGTACAAATGCAACCAATGTTTGGAGCCTTTCGATTATTTTAAATGCATTTGATTCCTGAATTTCCAGCGAGCAAGTTGCCCCATGTGGGAACCACTATTTTCAGTGTTATGTCGCAGTTGGCGCAAGAAGAAGGTGCCATTAATTTGGGTCAAGGTTTTCCTGGTTTTCCTATTGATGAGCATCTGATAAGCTTGGTAAACAAAGCCATGTCGGCGGGCTACAATCAATATGCGCCGATGCCTGGATGGCCCGCGCTAAGAGAAGCTATAGCTCTTAAGATGAAAAGGCTTTGGGACATGGATATCAATCCGAACGCTGAAATTACCATTACGGCAGGCGGCTCTCAAGCCATTTTCACGGCAATTGGCGCTTTGATTCAACCAGGAGATGAAGTGATATTATTCGCTCCTGCTTATGACTGCTATGCTCCAGCTATTGAGCTCAATGGTGGAGTGGTGAAGTGGGTGGAGTTGGAATATCCCCATTGGAATATTCCATGGGACAAATTGGAAAGTGCATATTCGAGCAAGACCAAATTGGTAATGATCAATACACCGCACAATCCAACAGGAAAAGTTTGGTCCGCTGATGAGATGTCCAAGATGGCAAATTGGATTTTGGAAAAGCAATTGTTTCTCATCAGTGATGAGGTGTATGAGCACATCACCTTCGATGATCGACCGCATACCAGTATGGCTTTGTTCAAAGAGATTCGCCAACAAACGATGTTGGTCTATTCATTTGGTAAAACTTTCCATGCTACGGGTTGGAAGATGGGGTATGCCATAGGTCCTGAAAATTGGATGCGCGAATTCCGAAAGCAACATCAGTTCAATGTATTCACGTGTCACACACCCACACAAGTGGCATTTGCGGAATACATGAAGGATACGACCATCTATGATGCCATTTCACCGATGTATCAAGCCAAACGCAATTTGATCATGTCCGCTTTGCAGAATCCTGTATTTGAGGCAGTGTTAACGGAAGGTACGTATTTTCAATTGCTGAAATGGAAAGGGGTGTCTGAATTGAGTGATGTCGAGTTGGCCAAGAAGTGGACCATTGAAAATAAGATCACTTTGATTCCTATATCTGTATTTTTCCCGTCACAAATAGACATGCGTTTGTTCAGGTTATGTTTTGCCAAAGAAGACAACGATCTTATAGAGGCGGCAGCAAGACTGAATCAGATTCAGTGAGGTTGAATCACTTTGTACTCTTGATTTTTTAATTCTTTATTGAACCAAGTAATTTGTCGTTTTGCGTATTGCTTGGTATGAATCTTTATCCACTCTATGGCTTCCGAGAGGGTGTGCAATCCTTCTTTGTGCTCAAAGAGTTCTTTGTAACCAACGGTATTCAAAGGTTGAATGTCTTTCAGGTGATATAGGCTTTCAGCTTCATCCATTAGTCCCATTTCCATCATCAAGTCGACACGCATGTCTATTCGTTGATGAAGCAATTCCTTGTCCGGCAAAACGTAATGGTATTCGATTTCGAAAGGAAGGGATTTTTTATTCTGCGTTCGAAGTTCTGAGAATTTTTTTCCAGAAAGTCGTATCACCTCCAGCGCTCGTATGAGGCGATGAGGATTTTGAAGATCTACTTGTTTGGCATATTCTGGGTCTTTATCCAGCAGTTCCTGTTGAAGTGATTCAATGCCTTGGGATTCCAGAAGTTGATTCAATTCTAATCGCAATGCCTCATCTTGTGGTAGTGGATCCAAACCGTCCAAAAGTACTTTTAGAAAAAGGCCACTTCCACCTACCAATACAATCTCATCTCTTTCTTTGAGCATCTCCAAAAGCATGGGCCATGCTTGTTCCGCATATTTTCCGGCACTCAATGGATCATGAATGCTGTGGGATGCGATGAAGTGATGCGGAGCCAGTGAAAGCTCTTCCTTAGTTGGACGAGCAACACCAATATTCAACTCTTGGTAAAATTGTCTAGAATCAAAAGAAACTATCGGTGAGGCCAACTTTTCAGCCAGGTGAATGGCATGAGCGGTTTTTCCGCCAGCTGTGGGACCGACAACGGCTATACACTTTTTGTTTTTCACTCGATGAGGCCTCTTCCTACTTTTTTAATTTTCCCCGCTTTGGTCCATTTGGGAATGATTTGATCCAAGATACCATTCACAAATTGAGCACTTTTGGGGGTGCTGTAGTATTTGGCCAATTCGATGTACTCATTCATGGTTACCTTAACTGGGATGTTGTCAAATATCACAGCTTCTGCCAATGCCATTTTAAGAATCACCATGTCCATGATGGCGATGCGCTCCACTTCCCAGTTTTTGGTGTATTGCGAAATGTCTTTTTCAAAGTCCGCACCCAGTGCTAAAGTTTTTCTAAACAAATCTCGGCAATATGCCTCCTCGTCTTCACCTTCTTTCCATAAAGGTAAAAAGTTGACATCTTCGTCATTGGGCTTGATGCTTTTAATGGTGCGTAGAACCATTGATGCAGCCAAATCCAAATCGTCATTCCAAAAAATACCTTGGTCTTCCATGTATTCTTGGATGTCATCATGGTTGATGATGAACTTTTTAAAGATACGAAGAATCAATTCCTTGTCAAATTCAAAACCACGTTCTTGGCTGGACATGTAATCTCTGTAATCGTCCGTTTCCAGTAACTCTTTGAAAAGTTTTTTAATCAACTCAGGATTTTCTGTCCATT
>CANHIV010000266.1 GCA_947460525.1 Flavobacteriales bacterium | reverse complement strand
CAAATCCTTCCATCAGTTTCCAATCTAAAAGCACTGGATCGATGAGATTGGTAGGAATAGCATTGCTGATAAACTTGCCCTCGCTATATTTAAGCGTGGCTATACCTGCATCTGGATCATTATTTTTGAAATAGAACTTTAGCTTGTCATCAAATTCGCCAGATGACATTTGATTGAACTCACGAGATCTCACTAGAGAGTCGATTTGATGGACAGAATATCCGCTAGCATACAGACCTGCCACGACAGCCCCCATGCTCGTTCCACAAATGTAATCGATGGGGATGTTATTTTCTTCCAAAGCCCTCAAAAAACCAACGTGAGCCAAGGCAGTAGCGCCGCCTCCACTAAGCACTACTCCTACCTTTTGAGCCTTGACATTGGTGCATATAACAACCAACGATAGAATTATCGCAAGTGATTTTAAGCTTGATTGAAATGAAATAATCGAAGTCACAAAGCTTGTAATATAAGAACAACAACTATGGCGCAATATCCGATGAAGATCGGGCCTTCAAAATACAAATAGTGTTTTTTTTCATTGCTTCACCGTTTGCAACATGCTCTTCAGATATTCTGGGGCCAAGCGCATTCTTGATCCATACCAGCTAAACATCTCTCCATCCACTAGCAACACTTGTGTGGAAGGAAGCAGTTTTTGAAAATGCTCGATATGCTTTTCGCCAAAAGGAAATGGCTCGGTAGAAAGCAGTAAAAGATCTGGCTTTGCACTGACCAAGTTTTGATCAGAGACAATAGGATAGCGCGATGAAAGCTCCTCCTCAAAAACATTTTGCCAATTCAATTTCTTGAGCAAATCATTGATAAACGTGGTCTTTCCGACAGTCATTAGGGGGTCGTGCCAAATCAAATAGGCCACTTTCTTAGGAGAACTATTGAGCGAGATATCTAGAAAGCGCGAACAAATTTCAGCAGTGATTGAATTGCTTTCGTCGGATTTTCCGGTAAGTAAGCCAATTTCTTTGATCATATCAATAGCAGAATCCACAGATTCCACATTGCTCACCCAAACTGGAAAATGCGCTGAAAGTTCTGAAATTTGCTCTTGCGTATTTTCCTCCTTATTGGCGATAATAAGATCTGGGGACAACAACTTTATTTTTTCGATATCCAGTGTTTTGGTTCCGCCAACCCTGGCTTTTTTTAGGTACCAAGCACTTGGATGGACACAAAACTTAGTTATACCAACCACTTCCTCTTCTAGACCCAGATCATACAGCAATTCCGTTTGTGAAGGCACGAGTGAGATAATACGTTGGGGTCTGCTGGGCAACTTTACTTTGTTGCCTATCTGATCCACATATTCATGCATTAAAACATCTATTTTATATTGAGCGCAAGATACCCTAATCACAGCCACTAATTTGAGCATTCGGATTCAAATAATAACACGTTTAAAATAGCTTATAAAGCACAGAAAGTCCGTCCCCAGTGAACGCCAGTTCTTTCTGCCCTGAAAAATGCGTATTCTTCTTTTTTTGGATGAGAAAAGTTAGAAAATCGTATCGCACAGGAATACAGGCTATTTTTGTGCGACATGAATGAATCAAGAGAAAAGAAGACATTGTTATTGCTCTATTTTTTAGGAGCCTACCTTCTCTTTCAGTTGTTTTGGTGGGCATATCTTCAAGTGGATATCACCAGAGAACTTTTGGACTTGCGTTTCAAAACAACAGGAGTCGACCAAAGTGAAGTGTTCCGAAAAAAAGTCATGATGATTTTTGGTGAAGGCAGTGTCTTCATCTTCTTATTGGGACTCGGATTTTGGCAAGTCAGAAAGAATATCACCAAAGAGTTGAGGTTGGCAAGAATGGAGAAGACCTTTATTCTTTCTGTCACTCACGAACTCAAGACTCCGATTTCAGCTGTGAAGCTTTTCTTGGAAACCATGAAATCGCGAAAGCTTTCTGAAGAACAACAAAGCAAGGTCATTTCAGATGCGTTGAAAGAAACAGTGAGGCTGCAATCGCTAACAGACAACATCCTATTAGCAACTCGCCTTGATCAAAAGCAGTCGGGCTTTTTTCAAGAGAAGGTTAGTTTCTCTCAAATTCTAAATTCGTGCATTCAGCGATTCGAAGTCATGGATGAAAAGAAAAGGAGATTTAGATCAAAAATCCAAGGAGACGTATCGATTCAAGGCGATCACCAATTGCTGCAATCGTTGTCCATCAACCTAATTGAAAACGCTCTGAAATACTCTCCATCTGATTCGCCAATTGACGTTTCATTGAGTCGCATCAACTCGACCATCAGCCTCACTATTGCTGATCAAGGATTGGGTATTCCGGAGTCGGAGCAAACGCGCATCTTCGAGAAATTTTACAGACTTGGCAACGAAGAAACCCGCAAAAACAAAGGCACCGGACTCGGCCTTTACCTCGTAAAGAGCATTGTTCGTTTGCACAACGGCACAATCAAAATTGAAAACAACACACCGCATGGAACAAGATTCGTTTTAGAATTTCCATGTATATAAAAGTAGAAAATGAAAAAGAAAGTTTGTTTGATTGTCCTTGATGGATGGGGCATTGGAAGAAATGATAATAGTAATGCTATCTTCAATGCTCAGACACCTTTTGCTCATGAGTTGGACAAAATTGCACCGAAAGGTCAGTTGCGCACTGATGGCGAGAACGTTGGGTTGCCTGAAGGTCAAATGGGCAATAGCGAAGTTGGCCACATGAATATTGGTGCTGGTCGTATTGTCTATCAAGACTTAGTAAAGATCAACATTGAAGTTCGTGAAGGCGCCATATTCAAAAATGAAACTTTAAAATCTGCATTTGCTGAGGCAGCGGCAAAAAAGGCCACTAGCGGAAAGCTTCACTTCATTGGATTGGTGAGTGATGGCGGAGTGCATTCTCACATCGATCATCTCCGCGGATTATGCGAAATGGCCAAGGAGAGCGGATTAGACAATGCCTATATTCATGCCTTTACGGACGGACGCGATACTGACCCTAAAAGCGGACTTGCATTCTTAATAGAGACAGAAAAGTTTGCAGAAAAAAATGGGGTGAGAATAGCATCGGTAACGGGTCGCTACTACGCAATGGATAGAGACAAAAGATGGGAGCGCGTGGCCAAAGCATATGATGGAATGGTTCATGGCAAAGGGCAAAAATTCGGTTCAGCCAGCGAAGCCATAAAAGCCCAATACGCGGCGAACATCACCGACGAATTTATCGAGCCATGCATCATGACGGGAGCTGATGGAAAT
>CANHIV010000265.1 GCA_947460525.1 Flavobacteriales bacterium | reverse complement strand
GACTTTTAAAGATGAGGTCAGAAAGTTCATCGCTGAATCTACAGATTATGCTGTGAAACCTGAGGTAATTGATGTATTCATTTCGCGCATTCATCTGAAATGTATCCCCGAACATGAGTTGGTGAATTATGAAGATTTGCAAAAGTCGCTCGAAAAGACACCAAATCATCAGAACCTCTATTATTTATCCACACCATCAGAAGCATTTGGTCCAATTTGCGCCTGTTTGAAGCATGCTGGATTGGTCAATTCAAGCAGTAAAGTGGTTTTGGAAAAACCCTTAGGCAATAGCCTTGCATCGTCACAAGAAATCAACTCTATGATTAGCAGTTGTTTTCATGAGAATCAGATTTACCGCATCGACCATTATTTGGGAAAGGAAACGGTACAAAATCTAATGGTGCTTCGTTTTGCGAACCACTTGTTTGAAAATGCATGGAGCGCTGATCACATTGATAATGTGCAAATTACCGTAGCTGAAAGTCTTGGTGTAGAGCACCGCGGCGGATATTACGATAAAAGTGGTGCCTTGCTAGACATGGTGCAAAACCACTTGCTCCAATTGTTGTGTTTGATTGCGATGGAACCACCTTCACGCTTGGAAGCCAATATTGTGCGGAATGAAAAGCTGAAAGTTCTCAATTCTTTGCGTTTGTTCAATAAAAAGTCGGTAGTGACGGAGTCGGTTCGTGGCCAGTATACCCGAGGAATTGTTGATGGTAAACAATTGAATTCGTATTTGGAGGATATCGAAGAGTACGAATCGAACACGGAAACATTTGTGGCCGTTCAAGCACACATTGACAATTGGAGATGGAAAGGCACACCGTTTTATTTGAGAACGGGCAAACGTATGCCGAAACGCTACTCTGAGATCGTCATCAATTTCAAGTCGGTGAAGCACAATGTGTTTTCGGATGAAGAAATTCCAGGTAACCGATTGATTATGCGTCTTCAACCCGAAGAACGTATCGAATTGGTGCAAATGACAAAACTACCTGGTCCTGGTGGATACCGCTACAAACCGATTTCATTGAAACTGGACTATATGGATTCCTTCAATGAACGTTTCCCTGAGGCTTATGAGCGATTGATTGTCGATGTACTTCGCGGTGAACAAACCCTATTCATGCGTCAGGATGAATTGGAAGCGGCATGGATCTGGATTGAATCTATTGTTGACGGATGGGAAGCATCAAAACAGAAAAATGTCTTATACGAAGCAGGAACGTGGGGTCCGGGTGAACAAATCATGAAGGAGGATCACATGTGGCCAACATCTTACCGCTACCTGAATGAAAACGTATAATGACCTCACTTCCCTTGAGGAAGGAATCACGCAATCTATTGCTGAACTTATCCGCTCTGCGATTGAAACGCATGGCTCAGCGCATATTTTACTTTCGGGAGGGACAACGCCTTTGGTGGTCTATGCGCGCTTAGCGAAGGAGAATATCAAGTGGGACAAGGTGTGGATTGGATTGGTCGATGAACGCTATGTGCCGTTAGATCATCCAAAAAACAACGAACGCGCCTTGAGAGAGGCATTTGGTGAGTATGTCTGTGGTCAGGCACATTTTATCGGAATGGTGCATGATGACGAGGATGCCGAACACAATTTATCGGTGGTTTCTGCAGAATACCAACCTTTCATGGACCGCACTGATTTTATCTTGTTGGGCATGGGAAAGGATGGACATTTTGCTTCGCTCTTTCCGAATGACGCCGCATCAGAAATTGATTTACGTGCTGAATCGGTCAAAATTCTTTGTACAACGGCACCAGATTTTCCTACAGAGCGAATCACATGCAGCAAAGGTTTGCTGAAACAAGCCAAAGAAGTGGTATTGATGATCACCGGAACAGAAAAAGAAACGATTTTCAATGAAAATAAAGAAAGCGGTTTGCCTGTGGGATATTTGCAGCGCGAATTCGGTCAGTTAAATGTATTTTACGCTCCTTGATATGAATAAAGTAATTCTAGAAGTCACCCAACGAATCGTAGAACGTAGCAAGGAAACGCGTCAGGAGTACCTCGATGCCATGCACGAGCAGTTTCGTACGGTTCCCTCTCGATCAGGGCTGCAATGCGGAAACCTCGCACATGCCTACGCGGGATGTGGTCACGATGACAAGGCGAAATTGTCTGAGGATGTCGTGCCAAACATCGGGATCATTACGGCATACAACGATATGCTTTCGGCACACAAGCCCTATGAACAATATCCAGAGAAAATTCGTGAATACGCACAAGCGCACAATGCCGTTGCACAGGTTGCAGGGGCAGTTCCGGCCATGTGCGATGGGGTGACACAAGGTCAAGTAGGCATGGAGTTGTCTTTATTTAGCCGTGATGTGATTGCCATGTCAAGTGTGATCGGCCTTTCTCACCGCATGTTTGATGCCATACTCAATCTTGGAATTTGTGATAAAATTGTTCCCGGACTCATGATGGGCTCCTTGCGCTTTGGGTATCTTCCAACGGTATTTGTTCCAGCGGGACCAATGCCAACAGGAATAAGCAACGATGAAAAGTCGCAGATTCGTCAGGCCTATGCGGAAGGAAAAATAGGACGTGCTGAATTGCTCAAGGGCGAATCGGATTCGTACCATTCCCCTGGAACATGTACCTTTTACGGAACGGCGAATAGCAACCAGATGCTCATGGAAATTATGGGCTTGCAATTGCCCGGATCAAGCTTTGTCAATCCAGGAACACCATTGCGTGACATGTTGACGGAAGAAGCGGTAAAGGCGGCTTTGAACTTGAGCAATAAAAAAGAATTTAGCGCAACAATGGCAGGCATGGTCACAGAAAAGACCATCGTAAACGCCATTATTGGTTTACTTGCAACGGGTGGATCTACGAACCATACCATTCACATCATTGCAATTGCACGCGCAGCAGGAATCATCATCAATTGGGATGATTTTTCAGATTTGTCTGCCGTCATTCCATTGTTGGCCCGTGTATATCCGAACGGTGCAGCAGACGTGAATCACTTCCATGCTGCTGGTGGGGTTGGTTTTGTGATGCGCTCACTGTTGGAACACGGATTGCTGCACGACGATGTGAATACCATTCTTGGTCATGGCTTGTTGAATTTTACAAAAGAACCGAGCATTGAGAGCGGAAAATTGGTATGGCGCGAAGGCGCGAACGAATCATTGAATACATCCATTGTTCGGCCTGTATCTGACCCATTCAAACCGGAAGGTGGAATCAAGGTCCTGAAAGGAAATAT
>CANHIV010000264.1 GCA_947460525.1 Flavobacteriales bacterium | reverse complement strand
TTAGTTATCACTGGAATTTTGGAAATGGTCAAACGAGTTCATTGTTTGAACCCCTTCCCTATTTTGATTTGGTAGGGACCTATACCATTACCCTAACAGGCACTAGCAATCAAGCTTGTGTAAGTACCTATACCATAGCCGATGGATTGACCGTCACAACGGATGGTTTTGTTGAAATGCCTACTGCTTTTACCCCTCAGACCGATGGACCAACAGATGGAACATACAACAAATACGCTTTTGACAATAATGTATTCCATCCCCACTATCGTTCCGTTAGTGAATACACATTGGAGATTTTCAACAAATGGGGCGAAATGATTTTCCGATCTGAAGATCCCAAATTGGGATGGGACGGTTACTACCAGGGAGAGATGTGCCGTGAGGATGTTTATGTTTGGAAAGTTGAAGGCAAATTATTTGGGGGTGTTCCATTTAAAGACCAAGGCACATTAACCATGTTAATCAAATAGACCCTCTCTTTCTTGCGTTTCAAAAAAGGTATCGGGGGGAAGACCGCCTTTCAGTCTGGCCTGCACAGCCAATTGATCGCAGCGCTCATTTTCTGCATGGCCCGCATGACCTTTGATCCATTTCCACGAGACTTTGTGTTCTGCAACAACGGCGATTAACCTTTTCCAAAGATCAGGATTCTTTACATTCTTCCATTGTCTTTTTTGCCAACCGCCAATCCAATTTTTCTCAAAAGCATCCACCACATATCGTGAATCCGAAACCACCGTCACATGGCAAGGCTTGGTGGTTAAAGCCTCCAACCCTGTAATAACGGCCAACAATTCCATCCGATTATTGGTGGTGCGTCTAAACCCGCCAGACATCTCTTTTTCATGCTTTCCGCTGCGGAGCAATGTACCAAACCCGCCAGGGCCTGGATTGCCGCTTGCGGCGCCGTCTGCAAATAAAAATACACTTGGCGCACTCATTGAATCAACACCCCTAGGTTCTTAGAAAATAATTTGATGGCAATGGCCAAAAGGATAATTCCGAATGCCTTTTCAATCACCGCTATGCCTCCCGGCCCTAGTGCCTTTTGTAATCGACCCGACAAACGAAGTACGATATAAATGATGGGGACATTCAAAAGAATAGCGATGATAATATTAATCATTTGATACTCGGCACGCAATGAAATCAAAGTTGAAATGGTTCCTGCTCCAGCAATGGTTGGGAAGGCTAAAGGAACAATACTCGCGACATGTGTTAGTCCCTCTTTTTGCTTGAAAAGTTGAATACCCAAAATCATTTCTAAGGCTATGAAAAAAAGTATAAAAGCCCCTGCGACGGCGAAGCTGTATACATCAACGCCAAAAAGGCCCAATACCGTTTCACCTCCAATTAAAAAAACTATCATTAAAATCATCGAGACCAACGTGGTGGTCACCGGTTGAATATTGCCCGTCTTGTTTTTGATATCAATGATAATCGGTATACTACCAATGATATCAATCACGGCAAACAACACCATGAAACAAGAACCAATCTCTGCGATATTAATCATTCTGCAAAGCTACTTAAAAGCTTGGAGTTCCAACGGTCCGATATGTCTTAACAGAAGCATGTTCCTTTAAAAACTTGGCAAACTTGCGAGGTCGCTCCAAAGACATCACATGTCCCGTCTTAGGAATAACAAACAGTTCCATTTCCTTTCCGTAGTAATCTGAATAAACTTTCTGAATGGCCAAAGCCGTGGATAATGGAACCATTTGATCATCCGCTCCCCAAAGCAGCAAGACCTTGCATTTCCAATTGTACTTGTGATCAAACAAATATTCTTCTTGGTTACGCAAGTAAGCAATCATACCCATTTGCTCTTTTCTTCTGGGTTCAAAATATTTTTCAATTGCGTTATTCGCCGCGGAGATTTTCGGCACCCATTTCAATCGGTATTGTCCTACCTTCATTCTTACGCAATAATCTTTGTAATCGCGTGGCGAGAGAATTGCCTCTCCATTGGGGAGACCATTGGCTACAGCCAAACTGTCCAAAGTCTTGCTGCTGTATTGCCCTACAGGGGAATCGTAAATGATCAACTTCCTCACCATATCGGGATGTTTTTCAGCCAAAGAAGCGGCCACTACTCCACCATAAGAATGCCCTACCAAAATGACGTGCTCGAAAGTGGGATCATTGAATTGTCTTGAAAGTTCATAGAGCGCATCGGCAACAAACTCCACCTGGGCATCAATTGAAAAATCAACGGTATCATTGATGGTCTGGCCATGCCCTCTTAAATCCAGTGCTACGACATCAAAATCTTTGCGCAGGTAATCCATGGTGTAGGAATAATGGAGCAATGCCGTTCCGGTAATCCCATGCAACAGCAAAAGCTTGGGCTTGCCTGATAAAGAGCAAAAGCCATGTGTCACATAATTGGAATTGGGCTTTGATAGATCATGCACTGAATCAGAGGCATTCAAATAAAACTCTTTAACTCCGCGTTTCGCCAAGTAAGCTGACTCAGAAGCTTCCCAAATTTTCATTTGCCCCCATGCTTGGGCCACAGAAAGAAAAATCAAAACAATCAAATAGCATTTCTTTCTAATCATTCTTCAAAGTATATATTTTTTTTGCCAATTGCCATTTCCCTTTTTCTTCAAATCCCGGAATCGCTTGCTGATAGTTCCACATCAACAATTCCCACTCTTGGGTTTTGTCGTGCTGCTCATCCAACAGCGCTTTTCTGTCCCAATCCATTTCTTTTTCAGACTCAACCATCAAAACCAAACGATTTGAAACACGGTAAATCTCACAATGTGTAACGCCAGTGTCGCGAATTTGTTGCTCGATTTCCGGCCAAACATCGTCATGGTATCGCTCATATTCTTGAATCAAATCATCATCTTGTTTCAAATCGAGAAAAAAAACATACCTATTCATGACTTCAGTTTATTGTAGTAAAAAGCAAATAGCGCAACGATCCAAAAAGAGAACAATGGAATAACATAGGCTGCATTCAACGACATTTGATCACTTACTTTACCCATTAAAAAAGGAAATAAAGCGCCACCTGATATCGTCATCACGATCCAAGCGGATCCTTTTGCTTTCAGCGTTCCCAGAGGTTCAACGCCCAAGGAAAAAATAGTTGGGAACATGATGGACATGAAAAACTGCACCAACAGTAAAAAATAAATCGAGGCATCATTCACGGCAACTACACCCAATGTTGAAATCATTGCGCCTATTGAAAAGATCAAAAGCAAGTTGTACGATTTTATTTTTCT
>CANHIV010000263.1 GCA_947460525.1 Flavobacteriales bacterium | reverse complement strand
TACCGGGTACAATCACACTATTGCCCCCAACAGTCAAGGTATCTCCTGTTGCACTGATACTCACCGTTGTATTTCCCGCATACAACGCATATGGCACGCTCATCAACTGCTGTGTTCCCAAGTCGGTACTGCCCATCATCACGTTTAAAAACTTGGCCCCACTGCCCCAATTGATATCCGAAAAAGAGCCTTGAGACACAACACCGTTTCCCACAACACAAGACACCAATCCTTGCGCATTGCTGGTTAATGAATGGCTTTCTTGGTAAACCACCATTCCATTCACTGACCCATCGTGAATCATCAATGTCAAATTCACCCCGCTACTCGCCATTACACTGCCATCGGCATTGCGCACCACGGCTTGGTAAGGGATACCCTGTGGGGATTGTGAATATGAGGAAAGAGCGAGAAACAGAATGAGAATGGGAATGAGGAAATGGCTTTTCATGGGATTGATTTATAATTCAAATATAAGGAAAAACAAAAATCCGTAGCATCTTGGAAGACCAAACCACCACCCCGTCCAGACAGCGCTTGCGCTCGTCAGGACACCCCTCCTTTCCACTTCGTGGCCGGAGGGGAGATTTTACTCATTCCCATTCTGTTTCTGTTTATCATCCCTTCAACCCCTCAACAAACTGATCAAACAAATACCTTGAATCGTGTGGACCGGCGCTGGCCTCTGGATGGTATTGAACGCTAAATACGTTTTTGTTTTTTAATGCAATACCCGCAATGGTATCGTCATTCAAATGGATGTGCGTTACTTCAACGTTGTCTTGAGAAGCAATACTCTCTTTGGAAATCACAAAACCATGATTTTGACTGGTAATCTCTGATTTGCCTGTCTTTAAATTCTTGATGGGGTGATTGATGCCGCGGTGACCATTGAACATTTTTACGGTTTTTAAACCTTGGCTCAATCCGATGATCTGATGCCCCAAGCAAATTCCAAATCCGGGAACGCCTGAATCAATCAATTCTTTCACCAACTGAATACTGGAAGGCATGGCCGATGGATCACCAGGTCCATTGCTGTACATGATGCCTGTGGGTTTCCAATCCAAAACCTCTTGTGCCGTTGTATGCATCGGAAACACTTTGCAATAAGCACCGCGTTCTGTCAAACAACGAACGATATTTTTCTTGATACCAAAATCAATTACCGCAACGCGAATCGCGCTGTTCTCATCGCCTTCAAAATAGGGTTCTTTGCAACAAACCTCCTGCGACAAAGACAATCCATCCATGGAAGGAACTTTGGCCAATTGGGCTTTCAACTCTTCGATACTCTTGCTTTCATCAGAACTGATGATGCAGTTCATGGCTCCAGATTTACGGATGTGACGCACGAGTGCACGCGTATCAATATCCGAAATCCCCACCACCTTGTCACGAACCAAATAATCCTGCAAAGTGCCAATTGGGCCGATGCGGCTTGCAACGTCTGAAAACTTCTTAATGATTACTCCTGAAACCTTGCAAGATTCACTTTCAATTTCGTCAACATGCACACCATAGTTACCAATGTGCGCTGTTGCCATTACCAATACTTGACCGAAATACGAAGGGTCTGTAAAAACTTCCTGATAGCCGGTCATGGCCGTATTGAAAGCGATTTCTCCCGTTGTAACTCCAACGTATCCACAAGATTTTCCTTGAAAAACAGTGCCGTCAGCAAGAACTAAGACGGCGGGTTGACTAATGCGGTTCATTAGACTGCGAAGTTAAAACATTTCATTGTTGCGGAAAATGAAAGATTTGAACAAAGTTTGAAGGGAGATGAGGAGATGAGGAGATGAGGAGATGAGGAGATGAAGGTAATGGTAACCTATGCTCTCTTTCCCAAACCCATAACCCATAACCCATTAACTCACTTTTATTATCTTGCGCTCATGGAAATGAAAAAATTGGGCTTCTGGGATATTTGGAACATGAGTTTCGGATTCTTGGGTATTCAAATGGGATTTGCCTTACAAAACGGCAACGCCTCTCGTATCTTACAAGAATATGGTGCCGATGTGCACGAGCTTTCTTGGTTTTGGTTGGTGGCGCCTCTCACAGGGATGATTGTTCAGCCGATCATTGGCTATTACAGCGACCGCACCTGGAACAGATTGGGAAGACGCAAACCCTATTTCCTTGCCGGCACCTTGATTTGTTGTTTGGCCTTGATTGCCCTGCCCAACAGCGGTGCCTGGTTCACCGCAAAGTCGGCGTTGTTGATTGGAGCGGGTGTTTTGATGTTGATGGATGCCAGTATCAACGTAGCGATGGAACCTTTTCGCGCATTGGTTGCAGACAACCTACCCGACCACCAACGCACCTACGGATTCACCATTCAAACTTTCTTGATCGGCATCGGCGCCGTGGTTGGATCTTGGTTGCCCTGGATGCTGACCCATTGGTTTGGCGTGTCCAATGAAGGCACCAATGGCGGTATTGGAGATAATGTGATTTACTCCTTTTACATCGGCGCATTGGTTTTTATTACAACCATACTCATCACCATTTGGAAAACCCGCGAATATCCGCCACAAGAATATGAGGCGATTCATGGCAAGATGGAAGAAGAGAAATTGGGATTCGGTCAAATTGTTAAGGACTTTGTCAACATGCCTTCTACCATGCGCCAGCTGGGATTGGTGCAATTCTTCACTTGGTTTGCGCTATTCACGATGTGGGTATTTACAACACCGGCATTGGTGGAGCATGTGTTTCAAATTCCAGTGGATGCTGATGGTCACCCCATCGGAGCTGATGCCATTCAACGTGCCAAAGATGCCGGTGATTGGGTAGGAATATTGTTTGGTATTTATAATGGTGTGAGCGCCATCTACGCTTTGCTATTGCCCACCATCGCTTCCAAATTGGGTCGCAAAGGAACACACGCCATCTCTCTAGCTGCTGGTGGAGTAGGATTGATCAGTATCTTCTTTATTCATGATGCCAATATGATGATTGTTCCCATGATTGGAATTGGTATGGCCTGGGCTTCGATATTGGCCATGCCCTACGCTATTCTTGCGGGATCCATTCCGGCAGGAAAGATGGGCGTCTACATGGGCATCTTCAACTTCTTCATTACACTTCCTCAAATCGTGAACGGCATATTTGGCGGACCTATGGTGAAGTATTTGTTCGAAGGTCACGCCATCTATGCGATTGTATTGGGCGGTATATTCATGCTTTGCGCTGCACTCGTTGTGGTATTCGTGAAAGAACAAAACAATATTCGCATTC
>CANHIV010000262.1 GCA_947460525.1 Flavobacteriales bacterium | reverse complement strand
TATTACAAAAAGTATGAAAAGTCGTTGCATCATAATCAAATGTAAGAGGAATGGCGGAAGTGAAAATCCAATTCAAGTTATTTCTAGTAATTTTATACTAGTTAAATGTATTTACTTTGTGTTAAATAACAATCCATTGTTGTTTAATTAAAACTTCCGTTTATTTTTGTTTAAGTATGAAAGGGCACACCCTGATAGTTCGTTTAATATCTTCCAAAGGCACTGAGTGGTCCTCGTCCAACGCGCGCAAGAGATTTTGGTCTTTGATGTATCAAGCTGGATTTACCAATAGTGAGTATGCAAGCAATGAAATTGAGTCTTTTTCAAGGAAGTATGGGGTGCAATTTTTTGATGTGGAGATGGAGGACATTACCCAGCAGCGCGTAATGACGACAGAATTTCAATCTTCCCTTGCTACCCAGCAGGAGAACATGATTGAAAAGATGAATCTACTCCGACAAATCATAGAATCCAACCGTTTTAAATTTGTAGCCTTTGACGGGTTTGAAGTTTATTACTACTATCTGGACTTTATAGACAAAGGTAGAATCGACTTTTTGCGCAATGTAGAGTCGTCCAATCCGCTTCAGTTTGGTGAGTTGGATCCATTCAGTGAATCACGTGTATTTGTTCTCCCAAGTATAGTTCGAGCATCAGATAATTCTTGGAAATCAACCAATGGTAAGGAAAGATGGAAGAAGTTTTGGCTCAAGCTCAAACATTACTACCCCATTAAAAAGTCCAATTTGTGGGCAGTTATTGGCGTCTTCGTGATCACGGCCTTGTTGTTATTTATTATACTTTCAAAGAAATAAAAAAAGGAGCGTTTGCTCCTTTTTAAAAGTGGACCCGGCGGGGGTCGAACCCGCGTCCAAACAGGGAACGACTGAGGTTTCTACATGCTTATTCTTTTATTGATTTTTCGAGAAACACACGGCAAAAGACAGCCTTGACATTTCCTTATCGTATGGTTTTTAACTTTGGCTTATGCGCATCTGCCGCAGCGATTTCCCTTTAATGAAGCCCCAGTGTTATTGGCCGGGAACGAGGCCAACAACGGGACATGCCTGTCTCGTCATTCCATGACGAGATTAAGCGTAATCACATATAGTGATTAGGCTGCAAGCGCGTATGAATTGTTGTCATTTCTGACTGATGATTTAAGATTAAAGAGCTCCACCATCAAACGCTCTGCATGCTTGCTCCGAACTTCTACCTACTGTCAAATCCAGAAATCGGGCCCATAAATCAAAGAACTGACGCAAAGTTACGCTGTGTGATGATAGTTACAGCCTTTTATGTTTCGTTTTTTGAAACTTTGTGCAATCAAACAAATTGTTATGAATCTAAAAGAAGCTTTAAAAGATCCACATGTTCAAATCATTGATGTACGTTCATTCATGGAATACCAAATGGGACATGTCTCAGGATCGGTGAACATTCCGCTTAATGAAATCCCACAGCATGTAACAGAATTCAATACGGCAACCGGACCTTTGGTATTTTGCTGCGCATCAGGCAACCGAAGTGGACAAGCAGTATATTACTTGCAAGAAAGTGGCGTGAAAAGTGTCATCAACGGTGGTGGTTGGATGAATGTAAATGATGAAATTTCTCAAATGCAAACAGTATGAGTTTTTTAAGAAAGTTGTTCGGCTTGGGTCCTAAGATTGATCACAAGCAATGGTTACAGGAAGGCGCCGTGGTGATAGATGTAAGATCAGCGGGTGAATTCAAATCGGGTCATGCCAAAAGTGCTTTGAATATCCCATTGGACCGTATTGGGGAAGTTGACAAAAAGTACAAGAAAGATCAGAAAATCATTCTTTGTTGTCGTTCAGGCGCAAGAGCGGGTAGTGCCAAATCCCAGTTGAAATCTTTGGGATTTATCAATTTGGTGAATGTCGGACCTTGGCAAAATGTTTAATTTTAATACGAAAAAGAAATGAGTACATTCAAAGAAATTATCGGTTCTGATACACCCGTTTTGGTAGACTTCTTTGCCACTTGGTGCGGACCGTGCCAATACCAAGGCCCCATTTTGGAAGAGGTGGCCAGTGCTTTGGGTGATTCTGCGCGTATTATCAAAATAGATGTAGACAAGAATCCATCGGCGGCTCAGGCATATGGTGTGAGAAGTGTCCCTACATTAATGGTTTTTCAGAATGGTGAAGCCAAATGGAAGAATGCCGGAGTGAAACAGAAAGATGAATTAATTGCTCTCCTAAAAGGTTATATGAAGTGAGTTTTAAAGTTTAAAAGAAAAGGGGGCAAGTGCCCCCTTTGTTGTTTTTGTTTCTGTTGCTTTACATGTAAGAAGCAACGAATTTGTAAAAATCATGTTTTAATTCCACGATAACCTTTACCAAATCCATGTATTGCCCTCTTAATTGGTCATGCTCTTCGATGGTTTCTTTTGTCAAATGCTGCGCATGATGGATAGCATCTTGCGAGAGATGATGTTCATGGTTTTTAATTTTCTTCTTTAACTCTTCAAGATTATTTTTCTGAATGATGAACTGATTTTGAAAATGTTCAACTTGCGATTTTACGTCTTCGTTGGAGTAAACAATAGAGATCTCTTGTAATCGATTGCTCAAGATGCTTGTCTCATCCAAGTAAAAAGCCGTTCCGCGATTCCAATCGCTGTGCTCGTTGCTAATTCTTGAAATGTGGTATTGTTGATGCTGTGCCATAATTTTTTCTTCAAATATCGTCTTTTTTTGAATTGTATAACAAAACAATTCTCATGATCAAATATGATAGAAATCAATGGCTAAACAAACTTACGCGTTTCGAAAATTGGTTGTGGGTGATATGGTCAGTTGCTTGTATAATGTAAATTCCGTCTGGTAAATTGAACAGTGGAATATGATTCTCTGAATTTTCTATTCGTATACTTTTTAGCAATTGACCCTGGACGCTGTTTATCGAAATTTCTCTGCTTGCAGCATGAGAAAAATTGCAATGTAAGTTTTTCTGATTCGTGAATATGTTGCAATCATCCATTTTTAATGCATTGATCCCGATGGTTTCAGGCTGGTAAAACCTAACATAATCCACCAACATTTCAGCAGGAAAGTTGGTAGTATTGTCTGGAGAGCCGGGCCATTGTCCACCTACCGCTAGGTTAAGGATGATAAAGAAAGGTGAATGAAAAGCATTCATGTTGGACGAGGTGATGGTCATGGTTTTAAAACTGTTTCCATCGATAAACCATTGGATTTTGTTCTCATCCCATTCAAT
>CANHIV010000261.1 GCA_947460525.1 Flavobacteriales bacterium | reverse complement strand
TACGCAATTGATGCCGAGTCCATCTCCATTTGATATTGTTGTCAATGGATCTTCATCTTCAAGAATATTACCAATATCGGTTATTCCAGGTATTTCGCAAAATCAAGTGTATGATGTGAAAATAAGATCGAAGCATGTGAACAACGTCGATTACACCAATTGGGGATCCTTTAGATGTTTAAGAACTACCGCTACTGCTGGAATGCCCCTGGAAGTGCAGGATGATGATTTCTTCCATCAAGATCCATTGGTCTTTCCTAATCCAAATAGTGGAGACATGTTTATTTTGACCAATTATGATGCGCAGGTGTATTCGCAATGCCATCTTTTGAATCAAACGGGACAAGTGGTGAAAGTTTGGAATTTAAGTGAAGGACAAAGAGAATTTTATTTGAATGATGAGCTTGCTTCAGGGATTTATCACATTCGTTTAATAGGTTCAACCAAGACGCAGTTGTTGCGTTTGATAATTGCCAAGTAAGGTTCATTGAATTAGTATTTTATTTGTTAGGAAACCTAGGGGATATTTGCGCTCAGCAATGTTCCCCAGGTTTTTTTCAGGAGACACTAAATCAATGTTGGTCAGGGTTTAAATCAGCAATTGCCCAATCGGATATGGATGGGTGCATCGTTGGGTGATATGAATCGTGATGGCTGGTTGGATTTGTACCTGTGCGCATATGATGAAGGGGTCAATGTGCTGTTGAGAAATCTGTCTTTTATGAATGGGGAGGTATTGTTGAATTGGGACAATAACGCAATGCTAACCGGCACCGCCAAGTCCTCTTTTCAACCAGTTTGGATAGACCTGAATAACGATGTATGTCAAATGCATGGTCTGATTTTGATTTGGATGGGGATCTGGATGTTATGATTACAGACACCGCACGCACTTATCTATTGGAGAACAATGAAGGAATCTTTTTGCCATTGTACGATGATGCTTTTGTGCCCTTTTGGACTTGGTCTGCGCTTTGGATGGATGCAGATAATGATTTCAATGATCTATTTTATGACGCGGTTCTAGCTGAGTTATTCTTGAGGTGTTGTCTTTGAGATTAGTTCAGCAATGTTGCGGGCCCCAAACTTCCTCATCATATTCTGACGATGTGACTTGATGGTGAATTCACTCAAGAATAGCAATTCAGCCATCTCTTTGTTTGTCTTACCCACCTTGATGAGCATGAGAATTTCTGTTTCTCTTTTGGTCAGAATGAGGATTTGCTGATTCAAAAAATTGGGCTTTTCCCAAATCAAATGGTCAGGCAAAAATATTTTTCCGTTTGCAATGGAAATGAGACTTTCACGGAGCAATTCAATCTCAGCGTTTTTTTGTACATATCCATCAAAAGGAAAGTTCTTTTTCGTCAATGAAAGCTCCCAGGGGTGCGAACCGGAATAGACAATGATGGGAATCTTTGGATGCTGTATTTTTTGTAACAAAAGCCACTCCAATGTGTTTGCCCCCTCAAGATGAATATCTGCGATGATCAAATCAAAAGGTTTATTGTAGGATTGATATTGATCGAAACGGGCAATGTCATCAAAACCTTCAATAACACTGGCATTCCAGGTAGCTGCAACAAGATTGTTCAAGCCTGCCGCGATGATGGGATGGTCTTCGATGATGGCTATTCTTTTCATGTATGAAACGGTAGGTTTGCTTCTAATTGAAATCCTTCACCAAGTGAAGATTGGAAATGCACTTGTCCCTTACTTACGGTGATCATTTCTTGCACCTGCATCAATCCTAATCCTAAGTTCTGTATTTGTTCTGTATCAAATCCTTTACCGTCGTCCGAATAGGAGATGAATAAAAAACCATTGTCCACAAAGCACTGTATCTGTATCTGATGGGCGCCGGCATGTTTGATGGAGTTGTTCACGCATTCTTGTACCGTCAACATGACTATTAGCTGTGTGCTGAGGGGAATGGCATCGCAGGCCTTGCTGATTTCAGTATAGCATGCGATATTCTTCGATTTTGATACATCATGAACAAAGAGCTGAATGCAATGGGACAAACCAAACTTTTTTAATATCTGGGGTGATAGGAAGTGCGCGGTATTTCGAACGTCTTCAATCAGATCGTTTGTTTTATTGCGAAGTACATTGTACAAATCCGAAGATAACGCTTCCTTTTGTGCCGTGATCGTTGAATTTAATGACATCAATTCTACGCCTATGTGATTGTGCAAAAGCTGACTTATCCTTGACAATTCTCGCAACTGAATTTCAGCGATGCGCTCATTGATTTCTGCATCTTTATTGAATAGCTGAAGCTGTAAAATTTTATTGTCTTGGATAAAATTGATGAACTTGATGGTCACGATGGCACCGATTAACAGACAGTCTATGGCCAATATGATGGGAAGAAAATGTTGATTCATTACAGAATCATCTATTTTTCCATACTGATGGTTCCAGTGTTGGATATGCGCTACAATGAATAGAATGGAGGTGATTAGAAAAGGAACAGCAAATTTATCTTTTCGCTTGATGCTTTGATAACAACCCCAAATTACGATGATCAATGTTACTTGTTGAAACAACATGGAGATGCTCAAGGAGTAATATTTGTAGGAATGGTCATAAAGAAAAGGTGAAATGGCCGCAGCGATGATGACATAGCCCAACCAAATCCAGGTGTATATTTTAATTCGCTTAGAGGCAACCGGATGGTAATCTGAAAGGGACAATGTATGCAATAGAAAAAAGAGATAGGTAGGGAAGGCCAAGGATAGTGAAAGGGGGCGAATGATATCTATGGTCCAATGGCTATTGTAGTTGATGATCCAATGCAAGTATCCAAAGTCAGATAAAGTATAAATGATACAAAGAGCAAGGAAAATGCTGTACAGATAATTGATGATGGATTGGGTATTGAGTACAATGTACAAGTTCAATAAAAATGCGGCGAGCAGAATACCGATGATGGTGCCTGATAAAAGGAAAAAGTTTCTTTTTCTATATTCCATTTCGTTGCTATCTGCGGCCTGAATGGAGGTGTAGAAGGGTTCATTGCTTTTGTCCAAGAAAATCAACACGTCAGAAAATGGCTTGTCGATATTCAATGGAACAATGAACTCGGGAAATGGAATGGCCCTTGCTGAGAAAGCGACACGATCACCCATGAGATGGCAGCTGTCTACAATTTCTTTGTTTTCATTCAAGTAAAAAACTTGAAGATAATTAATGTGACAATTGGGAACAATGAGATAATCAGCCTTGAGCGCCTCAAGGGATG
>CANHIV010000260.1 GCA_947460525.1 Flavobacteriales bacterium | reverse complement strand
GGAATAATTTACAATCACCTCATTGGTCAAATTGCGATTGGGGATAATAATGGCTTCTCCTTTTTCAGTTACCAACTGGGTATTGAGAATCTGAATTTCCTTGACCTGCCCCTTTGAATCTCCCACCATGATATAGTCTCCTACTTTAAATGGCTTAAAAAGTAGAATCATGACACCACCCGCAAAATTTTGCAACTCCCCTTGCAAAGACAAGCCTATGGCCAATCCTGCAGCACCGAGCAAAGTAACCAAGCTGGTGATTTCAAATCCTGCAATACCAGCAGCAGTAATGAGGACAAAAACCTTTAAGCCAATACTGGCGAAACTCTTAAAAAAAGTACTCAGATTGGCATCCAATGCTCTGCGCAACATGGTTGCTTCTAAAATTCTGAGGGTTCGGCCAATGACATACCAGCCGATGATAAGGAATGCAATTGCTCCGATTAATTTGGGCAAGTACACCCAAAAATCGTGCATCCATTGATGAAGTAAATCTTGCATAAAAAAAAGGGCCGAGGCCCTTGGTATTAATTCAAAATTTCAAAATCCATTCTGCCGTTCCACTTCATTACATCCCCATCTTCTGACATAAAGAGAAAATTGGTCAGCCTACCCGATCTAAAATCAGGATTCGCTTTGATAACCATCATTAATTCTTCAAAATTCAACTCCTTTCTCGGATTTCTATCGAATTCCATTCTCTTGTGATTACCCTCCAAAATCATCGAATAACTAACCAAGCGATACTTAGGAAACTCAGGCAAAACAATTTCAGGATTCTGCGTTAAGCATTTGGAGTAAACTGAAATGGGTTTGATGGTTAACTCTTGATCACACCATACACCCTTGACTCTGGTTTGCGCATTGACCATACTGCAAATTGCAAATGCCAATGTTAAAGTAAATAACTTTATGGTTTTCATCATTATTTGTTTTCAGTTTCTACTTGTTTTGAAGGACTAATTCCTGCTTTTTCCACACGCATTCTTCCTTGATCGATGGCCATTACGATATCCGTTTCTCCTACTTCTACTATTTTACCGTGAATACCTCCCAAGGTCATTACTTTGTCTCCAATTTGAAGCGCCTCTTGGAACTTCTTTGCTTCCTTTTGCTTCTTCATTTGCGGACGGATCATGAAAAAATACATGATCACAAACATTCCACCGAACATAATCAATGTTCCCAAACCACCACCTTGCTGTTGTAAAAATACCATTTCTTTAGTTTTAATTTTCGAAACAAATCTAATGCATTATCGCGTTCGTTCCATATGCATTTTGCCTTTGGCCTCATCTTGTTTAACACCTACACCTACCACCTTTCCTTTGACAAATAGTTTATAGTCCTTGGGATCCGCATTGGTAGCAATTGCGATTGATTTGTTGACATCACCGGACTCTGCTGATGCTTTGTATTCTATGGTGATAGAACCTGAAGCCCCTGGTGCTATTGGGTCTTGCGGCCAATCTTTTAATGCCGTGCAGCCGCAAGAAGGGTGCACATCTGTGATGAGCAAATCTGACTTTCCGGCATTCAAGAATTGAAAAGTGTGCTGTGCCGATTGTCCCACTGCTAAAATTCCAAAATCAAAAGTGGCAGAATCAAATTGAATCACAGGACCATCATAACTTGTGCTATCCGCTGATGCCGTAGCTGCAAAATGTATCATGTCTGAACTTACCTTGCCTTCGCCTTGGTTGCCGCAAGCGCTAAGCGATGCAATGGCCAGCATAAAAAAGACAATTCTAATGCTGGTCATAATAGCCATCAAATTCATTGGAATCAAAATTCTCATCGTCTCCAAAGCCAAACTCATCTTCGTCCTCGTCTTCATTTTCTGAGGAAGAACCAAAATCCTCATCTGTTCCTTCTCCTTCAAACATCGCCTCCATTTCCTTTGAATCTTGGTCTGGCGCATCGCCAAAGGATAGCGCTAAAAATGGATACGCTCTGTCTTCAACCGACTCGCCTACTTCCACCAACTCCACATAAAAAATCCACATGCGCAAAAAGTCATAGAGGTACAAAACCTTATCCCCTACTTGATGCAACATCTCGTGAAGGACCGCATTGTCCATGCTCACCACTCCATCTCCCATGTCCATCAAGGGAATCTCTAATCCCTTCTCCCACTCTTCATTGCTCAAATAGAAACTGGCCATTTCGCCATCTTCAAAATTGAAATGCTCTAGAATGGAGCGATGCAATTCTGAGAACGTTGCCGATGTCGGCAATTCGATATCGCGAAAGACATCTTCTTCCGTATCTACAATTACGCGGAACTTAAATGTTCCAAAAGTCTCTTCTATCTTTTTCTTTGCCATCATCAACAATTTATAATTAGCGTTATCGCTTCGTGTGGATTTTCATGCTTGAACACATAGTTTCCTGCAACCAATGCATCCGCTCCTGCTTCTTTCAACAAAACGGCATTCTCTGCATTGACGCCTCCATCCACCTCAATCAAGGTTGCATATCCTCCCTCTACAATCATTGCCTTCAACGCTTTGATCTTGTCATAAGTGCGCTCAATGAATTTCTGTCCACCAAAACCGGGATTCACCGACATGATCAGCACCAAATCCAAATCACCCAAAATATCTTTTAATACCGCAACTGGCGTATGTGGGTTCAATGCTACACCCGCTTTCATCCCATGGTGATGGATACTTTGAACGGTGCGATGCAAATGCGTGCAGGCTTCATAATGAACGGTCAAATACTCCGCTCCAGCATTTTTAAATTCCTCTATGTAAGCATCGGGATTGACAATCATCAAATGCACATCCATAACTTTTTTAGCATGCTTGGCGATGGCCGCTGTCACCGGAATACCAAATGAGATATTGGGCACAAACACCCCATCCATCACATCCACATGGATCCATTGCGCTTGGGAATCATTCAACATTTCAACGTCTCGTTGGAGATTCGCAAAATCTGCTGAGAGTACAGAAGGAGAAACTATCATGGCTATAAATTTATTCTTTTATTTTTTTGTGGCGATAACGACACGATCTTTTTTCTGTAAATCTTTTTTCACTTCACAATCCCAAATTTCCTGATCAAACAAATCGGAAACCTGATAGGCATATTGCTCATGCGTCTCAAGCACAACCATTCGGCAATTGCTGCCAAAGTCACGCACCTGATGGACAATGGATTGATAAAACAACAAGGGTTCCTCATTGGGAACAAAAAGGGCCATGTGAGGCTCAAAATCCAACACTTGCTGTTGCATTTCTTCCTT
>CANHIV010000259.1 GCA_947460525.1 Flavobacteriales bacterium | reverse complement strand
GTGACCCCCTGCTTGTAAGGCAGGTGCTCTGAACCAGCTGAGCTAAACTCCCATTCCGTTTGATCGGGGTGCAAATATACATCCAATTTGTTTCCGCACAAATTTTTTCAAAAAAATTTTACTCCCCCGCAGAAAATACGGCCACCACCGGCCGATGATCCACCAATTCCACAGGTAACAATCGGTACTCTTCCACGCCCCATGCGGATTGGGGACCCAAAATGTAATCAATCCGGAAATTGGGGAATTTCCCTGCATACGTCGGCGACAATCCGCGTCCAGCCTCTCTGTACGCATCTACCATGCCTTTCATCATCTGATGATAGGTGTAAGATTGGGGAGGGTCATTGAAATCGCCCACTATCCAATAGGGATAGGGACTGCGCTCTGCATGCAACTTCACCGTATGGGCCTGCCCTTCTCTTCTCATAAATGCTTTGCGCATCAATCTAAATATTCGCCAATAGCCATCCACCTCTTCCTGCTCTTTTTCAATCGTTTCATAATCCTGAGATTTAAAACGGATGCTCTGCAAATGGGTGTTGTAAATGCGCAAGGTGTCTTGTCCCTTGATCACGTCTATGTAAATACAAAAATTGTGGGTATCTCCTGTGAATGGCACATATCCGCTCTTTACAATGGGATAGCGCGAAAACAAAGCGACCCCACTCTTTCTACCTCCGCTTCGCGCAGTAGAAAACTTGACATGATGGTAAGGCAATTTCAAATCCTTTTTGATCATGGCTATATGATCATAATTCTCACTTTGAAAAAACTCTTGAAAGGCCAAGATATCCGGAGATTCTTCGTGTAGAACAGAAAGTATAGAATCGCGAATCGCAATGGGCTTCAGTTTGACTTGCTTGTTGCCCCTGTTCAGTCCCATTAAATTCACATTCCAACTCATTATTTTCATTCCCCCAATGCGCGGACTTGCTGGAGCACTTCCCAAGAGCTGAACATATCCACCCACAAAAGGAATTCCCAAAAGCAACAACACCAATAGCCACCACGACTTTTTCCATGCCACTACCAACCATGTAAAAAACAACAACACTCCTCCTACATACAAAAAAGGAAAAGCCAATCCGATGAAGGGCAAAATGGTGGACATGTGCACCGGTACCCAATACGCCAGATAAGACATGACCAAACAAGCCATCCACGACAAACTGAATGTCCAGGCCAACCATTTGGGTATGTGAATCAATTGTCTCATTTTTTGGATTGCTCCTCTAAAAAGTTCTTTTCCGACGTTGTCAAACTCTCAAAACCTGAACGCCCAATCTTATCCAAAATTGCATTTAACTTTTCTTCCTTCTGCAATCGCTCAGTATTGAATTGCTCATCTGTCTTGGGCCGGCGGTGCTGGTATACCTCATTCTTACTACCCGTTGACGACCAAAATTTCATGACCAAAAAACCGGCCAACAATCCACCCCAATGCGCAAAATGTCCACCGACATTCCATCCTTGGCGAACGCCTATCAAATCAATAAAAATGAATATCAACGCCAACCACAATACCTCAACAATCAGCACCCCGCCCAAATTCACCTTGCGCTTGCTGTCCCATGCAACCATTGCTCCTACGATGCACATGGTGCTGGCCGAATGGCCCAACAAATAATGATTCACGTACGGATACCATTGTATTGAAAGCCAATAAAAAATAGCCCCCATGATCATGCCGACACCATAAATCCACCACCACTTGCGCTTCCCCACTTGGGCTTCAAACATGACCCCAAAAGCATACAAACCCAATAAGTTGACCAACAAGTGGCCAGTATGAACATGCACAAATGAATGCGTGATCAAGGTCCAAGGTCTTTGAATAAATGTAGAGAAATCTGCCGGCAAGGCCAAGTACTTGAGCACAAATTCGGTCACTTCAACAGCATTACCAAAAACCTGCGCCAATAAAATAATCAACCAAATCAAAACCGAAATGGCAATGACCTGATAAGTAGCTGAAGTTTGAAATAAATACCTCTTCATAGCGATTCTATTACCATTCGCGATAGTTGGGTTGTTTTCCTTGCCAATATTTAAGCAAGATATACCCGGTAATCATTCCGCCCAAATGCGCAAAATGCGCAACGTTGTCGCCCGGATTTCCTTGTATCGCCGAAATCAATTCCAATGCACCATACCCCAAAACCAATACCCGCGCTTTGAGGGGAATGGGCGGGAACAACAACATCAATTCCACATGCGGGAACAGCATACCAAATCCCAACAATATCCCGAATAACGCACCTGACGCACCCACCATACCGGTATTCAAAACGGTGTTGGCTCTGGCCAAAAGGGGATCGATAAAATTCTTTCCATTCGCAATGGCTTCCGCTCCTTCACTTCGAACGATATCCCACTCTTCGGGACTCAATTGCCCTACCACCTTTTGCAATTCATAGTAGGTCATTCCATTGTGCAATAAAAATGCGCCAAGGCCTGAGACCAAATAATAAATCAAAAACTTTTTAGGTCCCCAATAATGCTCCAACGCAGGGCCAAAGATGTACAAACCATACATGTTAAAAAAGATGTGCATGACGTTGGCATGCATGAACATGTGGGTGACAATCTGCCAAGGTCTAAAACTTGGCGAAGCCCAATAATAGGCCGATAAAATATTGTCCAATGCTGGAATAGCGTTGGAGGCCAAGAAAAACAACACATTGATAATGATGATGTTTTTTACAACAGGACTAACGGGTCTCATGCTTGAAATATTTGCAACAATTGTTCTGGATTCATTCTAAAAATAATCTTCTGGTGCTTGGGTGTGTAAAATGGATTGTCACAAGACAGCAACTCTTTCACCAATTCCTTCATCTCTGGCAACGTCAACATTTGTCCGCCTCTTATCGCGTCTTTCTTGGCTTGGGTCCAGGCCCAAACTTCCGTTGGATTGCGCATACGCTCAAATCCATCCTCCCATTGTGAAAGTATCTGTTCCCAAACCTCTTGGTGGTTCCAATCCTCTTGCGGATGCGCATAAACTGCGACACCATCCGCTGTTCGCTCCCACTGATAGCCCAATGCATAAAAGGTATCGGTGCACGATTCAATCATGGCCTTCTCCTTTTCATTCAATGAAATGTCTATGGGTGTGATTAGCGTTTGTGGTACTGGCAAAAATCCTTGGGCCATCCATTTTTCAAATTGAATTTGTCTGTGAGCCTTTCCTTGATCCACCATCCACATTTCTCCTTTGTACTCAAATACCACCCAACGTTTGAAAACTTGAATAGGTTTGATCTCG
>CANHIV010000258.1 GCA_947460525.1 Flavobacteriales bacterium | reverse complement strand
GTTTCGTTTAACCACAGGGTTAAATGTTACTTTTGTTCAAGACAATGAGTCGCTATCACAGAGAGGGACTTTCAGAGGATTGCATTTTCAGACCCCACCGAAATCACAGGCCAAGTTGATTCGAGTAGTTAAGGGTAGAATTTTGGATGTGGTGGTGGATTTAAGAAAATCCAGTGAAACTTTTGGACAGCATTTGTATGTGGAACTTACCGGAGAAAATCAGCATCAGCTATTTATACCAGAAGGCTTTGCACATGGTTTTTTGGTGTTGGAAAATGACACCATTGTCAACTACAAATGCAACAACTATTATTCCCCAGATGCTGAAAGGTGTTTGTCTATTTTTGATTCGGCATTGAAAATTGAATTGCCGATTCCTTCAGAAGAGTGGGTAATGTCTGACAAAGACAAAAAGGGAAGTTCTTTGGCCGAACTTTCTGACATTTTTTTCTAGATGTATTGAATGTCAAACGCCACACTCTTTACATAAGGTGTTGCAGTGACGGTATCGTTTTTAATCGCGCCAATTTTGTAGGCTTGCTCCATTACTTCGTCCATGGTTTTGATTTGTCCAAAAGGAACATTCCGCTGCAATAACGACGGAAGAATATTGAAACTGTTGAAATGATCTGCAGCTTGCTGTAACATTTTGATCAGCGACATTCTGTTGGTTACTCTTACAGCATTGTTTTCGAACTGCACGTCTGCGGCTAATTCAGGTAGCCCCAGTATTAGGCACAGATCCGCAAACTGTCTATTGCTGCCAATGGCCAATACAATTTGAACGTCATCCTTAAATCGGATGATCTCGCCGTAGGGACAGATGGTTGGATGAAGACTTCCTGACGACTTAGGTACTATCTGACTCTTCAAATAAATCGAAGCTTGATTCATCAAGGAGGCCATACCAGCCATTTCTAATGAGCATGACACGGTACTGCCTTTTCCAGTTGTTGCTTTATGAAGCAATGCACACAATATCCCTTCTTTTAATTGATGAGCGGCGAGCACGTCCATTAGCGCAACGGGCATTTTTAGCGGATTCGAATCTTTCTCGCCGTTAATGGCCATAAAGCCAGTCTCGGCTTGAAGAACGACATCATAAGCCACACGTTGTGTGTCTTTTTCGAATCCTTGAATTTTGGCAATGATGATGTTGGGTTGAATACTTCTGATGTGTGCTTCGGTTAATTGAAATTTGATGTCATCGCCTTCTTTGAAATTGGTCAAAAGCACATCAGCATCTTTCAAATATTCAGAGAGTTTTTCTCTTTCAGAATTTAAATCTATTTGAGCGACAACTTTGTTGTGATTCACTGCACGGTAATAGGCACTGAGTTCTTCTTTGTTTTCTCCATTGGCAAACCAAGTTTTGGTTACATCACCCTGTGGCGATTCCAACTTGATTACCTCCGCGCCCATTTCAGCGAAGAAACTACCAACGCTTGGTCCTGCCAATACAGTAGAAAGGTCAATAACCTTCAGTCCAACAAAGAATTGCTCTGTGCTCATGACACAAAAGTAAGGGCTATTGCAATGCCTCTTTGTACGTTTTTAAACATCTATCGCGGGCAACTGCATGTTCTACAATTGGCTTTGGGTACGTGGAGGATTTGTATTCAGGTACCCATCTTTGGATATACCTTTCCTCTTTGTCAAATTTTTCTGTTTGATTGTAGGGATTGAATATTCTAAAGTAAGGAGCCGCATCACAACCACTGCCTGCAGCCCATTGCCAGCCACCGACATTGCTCGCGAGTTCAAAATCCAAAAGTTTCTGTGCAAAGTATCTTTCTCCCCAACGCCAATCAATCAGCAAATGTTTGGTCAGAAAACTGGCCACCACCATCCGAACCCTGTTGTGCATGTGTCCTGTGGTATTTAACTCTCGCATTCCCGCATCCACAATCGGATATCCGGTTTTTCCTTCGCACCAACTTTTGAATTCTTCCTCGTTGTTTCTCCATACAATCCGATCATATTGGGGTTTGAACGCGGAGTTGGCACTGTGTGGAAAATGGAAAAGGATCATCTGGTAAAAATCTCTCCAGATCAATTCATTCAGCCACTTTTCATTTTTGGCCAAACCCACGTGTACGCATTCACGTATGCTTATCGTTCCAAATCGCAGGTGCAAACTGATTTTACTTGTCCCCTCAATACTTGGGATATCCCGTGTGTCATGGTATTGCGAAATAATCTTCTCGTTCAAATCAATCGAAGGAAATTTACATTCCGTTTTTGTAAATCCCATACTCTCAAGACTGGATATAGGACTTGAATCCAATGTGAGCCAACGGTTATTGGCTACTTCGGGATGAATGGTTATTGGAAATTGCTCCAATCGAGCTTTCCATTTCCTGCTATAGGGTGTATACACCGTGTAGGGTTTTCCATCGTCTTTGGTGACTTCATTTTTTTCAAATATGACATGGTCTTTGGAAGTATGCAGCGGAATGTTATTGTCTTGCAGCATTTGGAATACGGCCATGTCTCTTTCCCGAGCGTAGGGCTCATAATCTCGATTGAAGAACACGGCTTGTATGTCATATTCGGCAATCAGTTTTTTCCAAGCTTCTTCAGGTCGAGTGTAAAAAAATTGAATACCGCTTCCTAATTTTTTCAATTGGATATCCATCTTGTTCAAAGCATCATGAATGAATTGAACGCGTCGATCCGTTCTATCTTCCAATTGATCGAGGATATTGGGGTCAAAAATGAAGACGGGTAGTATGGGAAATTCACTGTTAGCGGCTTCGCTCAAAGCAGCATTGTCCTGTAATCGAAGATCTCTTCGAAACCAATGGATGACAATTTTAGGCTTCATTTTTTCAATTGATGTTGAAGTGAGGATTCTAATGTAGGGTATGAGAATTCAAATCCCAATGATGTTATTTTTTTGGACGATATGCGATGTGAATTCAGCACCATGCTCGCCATTTCTCCCATGAGTAATCGAACAGCAAACGCGGGAACCTTGGGTGCCCAATAGGGTCTGTGCATCGCTTTGGCTAGGGTTTTTGAGAAATCAGAATTGGTTACAGGTTCAGGAGCAACAGCATTGACAGGACCTGATACATTGTTTTCTAATGCAAAATCAATCATGTTGCAGAGGTCGTCCATGTCAATCCAACTCATGTATTGCTGACCATTGCCAATGGCGGAGCCTAGACCGAATTGAAAGGGAATTTTCAAAGTCGGCAAAGCGCCTGATTCTCCATGCAACACAATACCAATTCGAAGTATTACTTTTCTAATCTCTGGTGAGAGTTGGGT
>CANHIV010000257.1 GCA_947460525.1 Flavobacteriales bacterium | reverse complement strand
CATCGGATCGATCATCTTCCCAAAGGCCATCAGTAGGGGGTGCTATTAAAATAGACTCCGGAACTTGAACAAATCTTGCCAACTGGAAAACCTCTGATTTGGTTAAATCTGCAATAGGAGAAATATCTACGCCTCCATCTCCATATTTGGTATAAAAACCAACGCCAAAATCTTCCACTTTATTCCCTGTTCCTGCCACCAAGCTTGAAGTAATTCCTGCTTGGTAGTAAAGCGTCATCATGCGCAATCTTGAGCGCGTATTGGCCAATGTAAGGTGCATGACATGTGCATTGTCCACCCGTTCCCAATCGGCAACCATGCCATCAAAAGTTTGGGTGAGGTCCACTCGTTTGCCAGAAACATTAACGAACCTTTCACTCAGCTGTCGCATGTGCTCTTGGGCGCGCGAAACTTGCTGTGAAGGCTGATGTATAGGCAACTCCAATAGCAAAGTGGGCAAACCCGTCATGGCACAGAGCGTAGAGGTTAACGCTGAATCTACTCCACCGCTCACACCAACCACAAAACCCTTTTGACCATTGTCCAAAGCATAATTCTTCAACCATGCCACCAAGTGGTCAACTACTTGTTGGTGCAACATTAGAAAATAATCCCGACGTTCAATTCAATCAAATTGGCCGCAATCCTTCTTCCTGTTGTTTCCACTGTTTTGCTGTCAGAAGAAAACACTGGCTTGCCCGCTGTCGTTTTGACTACTTCATCCTTGGCCTTGTAGGTACTCAATAATCCGCCATTGAATGTGAATCCAGCCATAACCGCAGTAGAGCCTGAAATAGGATACTCGATACCTGCAGCAATGATCAAGCTCGCACGCACGGGCAACAACTCTTTTTGAATTTCGTTACCTGGATCTGTCACGATGGAACCTGGATTTGAAACGTAAGCTGCATTGATGCCACGCTTATCATACAGTTGCTGATAAGTATCATCTGAATAAGCTTTGTACAAATAACTGATGCCCGTTCCAAACTGCCCCCAGTAAGTGATGCCCGCAATGGGAGAGGTTCTCAATTTCAAGGTCAATGGAATTTCGATATAAGTCAACTTATGGTCTCTGGTCAAATTGTAAATAGAAGCTGTGTCCACTACATTTTGAACGTAAGAATATTGTGTTCTACCACCAACGCGATAAACATTTACACCCGTTCCAATGGCATAGTTCTCTGCAAACATTTTATCCACCACCAAACCAAATCCGAACTTTAATGGCGCGCGATCGATGGTAATATCACCATTTTCCGACTTCATGTACGAAATGTTGGGGCTAACTTTGATTCCAATTTTATATCCTGAAATCTGAGCCTGGGTAGCGGTTATCGCCATCATAGCGAATAGACAAAGCATTACTTTTTTCATGTGTTTCCGTTTAATGAATTAACTTGCACTGCAAATGCAAGGCTAAGCTAATGATGAATTGGGA
The DNA here is from genome assembly GCA_947460525.1 of Flavobacteriales bacterium. Taxonomy (GTDB): domain Bacteria; phylum Bacteroidota; class Bacteroidia; order Flavobacteriales_D; family Sanyastnellaceae; genus CAMCTV01. Next base: position 1,838 of record CANHIV010000257.1, on the reverse strand, counting down.
ATCTAAAAAACTATTTGTAGGACTTCTATTGCTTTTCTCTTTTATCGTAGGGTGCGATGAGCACAATGACCCACGAAAAAACGTGGAATTGGAGCGTTCTGAAATCCCTTCTCTCAAATATACCCGATTGGATTCTATCGTTTTTCACACCCCACAAGATGCTGCTTTCTCAGCACAATTGCAGCAATTGCCCAACAACATTTCTTGCCTCTATGTTGGAGACATCATGCGGATGGGAGATTGCAAAGACAGTACTACATGGCAAATCCTGAGAGAGTTTGCTCGCTACAAGGACATGAAAGATTTGCAAGCCGCCATTGAGAAGCAACATACCTATGAAGAGGTAGTATCCTATAACAACCAACTGGCTGAAGCCATTGAACGACTTAAAAAACAACTCACCAAAGAAAAGACGCCGGATTTGGTGTATATGAATGGTGGGCTTTCAGCCGCCTCGTATGCCAAAGACCAAACTTTGTTCATCGGTCTCGATTACTACCTCTATCCAGATCCTCTGGTGAACGAATTTCCCAATGATCGATTCCCGTTGTACAAAAAGAAAAACATGCAATCGTATTATTTGGTGCCCAACGCCATTTTCAATTGGTTGAGCTACAGATACAATTCCTATGATAGTCTTCCTCCTGAAAAAAATGATTTTCTAAGTTCATTGATCTACGCCGGAAAAATCATGTATGCCATGGATGTGGCCCTGCCTGAGGTGGCCGATTCCACCAAAATGATGTGGTCACAGCAAGAATGGGAATGGGCGCAAGAAAATGAATTGAACATTTGGAAAGAAATGGCCCATCAAGAAGTCATGTTTGGAACCCGAAAAGAAGAAATACACAAGTGGTTCAATGAAGCTCCCTTTACCAATGCCGGAAATCTTCCTCAAAAATCATCACCCCAATTGGGATTGTGGATGGGGTGGAAGATTGTGGCTGCATACATGGAAAAAAATCCAAGCATTACCATAGAACAACTTTGGAAAGAACGAAACAATCAAAAGATTCTTTCCGCATTTAAACCCAAAATTTAAGCCATGAGCCAATCATCCAATATTCAAATCGACATCGAACTAGATGCCAACAAAGTAGCAGAGAACATTTCTTGGGAAGCCTCTGAAACAGGTGAGCGTAGAGATGCCAAAGCCATGATCCTTGGCTTTTGGGACAAACAAGAACGCAACACCTTGCGCATTGATCTATGGACCAAGGAAATGACGGTTGACGAAATGAAATTCTTTGTACACCAAACCTTGCTTACTCTTTCAGACAGCTTTGAAAAATCAACAGGAGATAATCGCATGGCGGCAACCATGCGGGATTTCTGCGACTACTATGCGGAAAAAATGAACATCGGACCCAATCAATGAGACTGACGCGATAGCGTGTAAGACTCCTCTATTTGCTCCTCTACTTCTCCCTTTCCTTTCAAGGTTATTTTCACTTGGTCTTTGTCCAATTGATAAATGATTACATGTGGGAAATCGTGCTGCAAATTGACCACTTCTAGATAATTCCGGTTGGACTTTTTCATTTCAAAAATTGTTGGACTCGAAGTCATATTCGGATAGGCCCAATAGGCATATCCCGATTCCCGCTTGATCAAAACAAATTTCTCTTTAAAAACCGTATCCCCCTCTTCCATGATCCATGCATATCCAAAGGCCTCGTCTTCAAGATCTGCGGGATTCCATTGTTCATATCCCATGCTCTCTCCAGAAGTTGGCCCACTCCAAGTTCCTTGCATATTCTTTATAAATGACTTGGGATTTTGACAAGAAGAAACCACCCCAATTGTTACCCCATAAAAAAACAATTTCTTGCTATATT
>CANHIV010000256.1 GCA_947460525.1 Flavobacteriales bacterium | reverse complement strand
CACGCATTGATTTTCAATCTGAACGAAGAGGCTTTGGTCCGCAAGGTCGTGCCAATGAAAGCGAACCAAAGTTTGTTCAGCAGTCCCCAAAAATCAATACACCTTTTACACCACCAGCGCCAAAACCGGATTTGTTGTCAGGAAATTTTAAGAAGGTAGACAAGGCAGCCCCAGCGCCTGCATCGGGTCCTGTATTGCATCTGGAGTCGGGAATGACAGTGTCTCATGAAAAGTTTGGAAAAGGCAAGGTTTTGAAGGTTGAAGGTGAAGGAGCTGATGCCAAAGCGACTATTTTCTTTCCAAAGGAGGGACAAAAACAATTACTACTTAAATTCGCCAAACTGACCATTATCGATTAGGTCAATTATAACTATGGAGATGATGCGCGCGTCCAGCTCGTTTAGAGAGCCTGGAGAAAAATTAAATCCGCATGTTTTGGAAATCAATAGCTTGAGAAAAGATCTCATGATTCCAGAATACGGCAGGAATATTCAAAAAATGGTGGAGTATGCAATGACACTTGAGGACCGCGAAAAGCGCAATCAGTGCTGCAAAGCGATTCTTTCTGTCATGGGGCAGTTGTTTCCATACTTAAGAGACATGGAAGACTTCCATCATAAATTGTGGGTGCATTTGATGATCATGTCTGATTTCAAATTGGATGTGGATAGCCCTTATCCCATGCCCGGTCGCGAAGAATTGCAAGTTCGCCCTCAGGTTTTGCCTTATCCAACGGGTGAAGTGAAATTTGGACACTATGGCCGATATGTGGAAAGCATGATTCAAAAGTGTGTATTGCTTGAAGAGGGAGATGAGAAAAAAGCTTTTGCGCAATCCATTGCCAACCTGATGAAGCAGAATGCACTGAATTGGAACCGCAATACGGTGACCGACGATGTGATTTTAAAAGATCTTCAATACTTGAGCAAAGGAAACATTGACGTTGCGGGTATTCATGACCTAACAGCAGTGAAGACCATTCAAGGAAATAAATTGAATGATTTCTTGGAAGATGGTTTCAGAAAGAAGATCAACAAGAACAAAAAAAGAAAGTTCAAGAAGCGATAGGACAACGGTCCTATTAAATTTGCAAAGTGATAGGCAGAGGGCTCATATTTTTGATACGCTTGTATCAATTGTACCTGTCTCCTTTACTGGGATCCAATTGCAGGTATCAACCCACTTGCAGCAGGTACACCCAAGAAGCAATAAAGGAATGGGGAGCAATAAGAGGCAGTTGGATGGGATTGAAGAGAATCGGTAGATGTCATCCTTGGGGAGGCTTTGGTTATGATCCGATTCCAAAGAAAAATGTAGAAAATAACAACAAAGAAAATAGCATATGAAAAAGTTAAATGTGTGGATGGTATTGGCAGTAATGATGGTAATCGTAGCTTGTGGATCATCAGAAAGTGAAATGATGAAAGAAGCCAGAAATATTCAAGCGGGTCTTTTGAAACAAAAATCCAATTTGGATTCTACATTAACGGTAGAAGCCGGAAACGTGGAGAAGATGATTGCAATCATGTCGCAAGACACGGCCTTGGCTGCGGATACCATCAAAGTGCAAGAATACACGTCTTTGATGAACAAGAAAACTGCGATTGAAGAAGCCAAAAGCAAATTGGCTGATTGGCAATCGAACAGCAAATTGTTGCCTTCAGAAGAGGAAGAGAAGAACGGTGTAGAGAATCCTTTTGGTGCAGAAGCCAAAGATTTGGATATTCTTAAAGCAATCAAAGATGCACAAAGTGCATTCAATGATTTGCGTTCACAAATTGAATCAGAAATTCAGTAATGAATCGTCCTAGAAGAAATAGAAAGTCGGAGTCGATCCGCGCAATGGTAAGGGAAACAAATGTTTCCCTTTCTTCTTTGATTTACCCTTTGTTTGTATTTGAAGGCAAAGGCGATAGAATTCCCATTGCTTCAATGCCAGGTATATTTCGTTGGTCACAAGAGGAGGTAATAAACGAAGTGGAAGCTTGTGTGAATTTGGGTATCCATAGTTTCGTGCTCTTTCCTGTTTTTCCGGAATCAGCCAAAGACAAATTGGCTTCCAAGAGTTTTGCGGAGGATAATTTTTATTTGCATTTGATCAGCAAGCTCAAAAGTTTGTTTCCACATATTACCTTGATGAGTGATGTGGCAATGGATCCATACTCTTCTGATGGGCATGATGGATTGGTGATAGAAGGGAAAATTTTGAATGATGAAACCCTGCCAATACTCGGCAATATGGCGGTTGCCCAAGCCCAAGCTGGAATTGACATTGTTGGCCCATCGGACATGATGGATGGTCGAGTGGAGTTTATTCGAGAGGCTTTGGATGACAACGGATTTACTGATGTAAGCATTATGTCTTATACTGCAAAATACGCCAGTGCTTGTTATGGACCATTTCGTGAAGCACTGGACAGCGCTCCTCGCAGCGGTGACAAGAAGACCTATCAAATGGATCCTGCCAATCGAATGGAGGCACTTCGCGAGTTGGAGTTGGATTTGATGGAAGGGGCAGATATGGTGATGGTGAAACCCGCCACCTTGTATTTGGACATCATCAGTGATATCAAGATGCACAGCAATGTGCCCGTTGCAGCTTACAACGTTAGCGGTGAGTATGCCATGGTCAAGGCGGCGGCTGAAAAAGGTTGGCTAGACGGCAACCGCATGATGAATGAAATGTTGTTGAGTATTACCAGAGCAGGAGCAGATATTATTCTGACCTACTTTGCCAAAGAATTCGCTCTGCAAGAAAAAAACAAATGAAAGTATTAGAGGTCAATCGTGCCATGTTGGGATATAGTAACCAATGTCGGCAATTGATATCATTATTACCATCAATAAAGGGTGTCGGTTTCGATGCCCTTTATTTATTGCCTGTTGTTCAGAAAGGAGAAGTGAATTCAGTGGGTTCGCCCTATTGCATTCGCGATTTTTGGTCTTTGGATCCATCATTTGGAAATGACGAGGACTGGATGGAACTTCAGCAAAGATGCCAAGAGCTTCAATTGGAAATATGGATAGACTGGGTGATGAACCATACCTCGTGGGATCATCCTTGGTTGGTGAGTCATCCTGATTGGTACCAGAGAGACGCTGGAGAGCAAATAATTCATCCACTAGGAACGAATTGGACGGATGTTGCCCAGCTCAATTTTCATCGAGCCACCATTGATTATTTTGTTGAAATGGCTAAAAAATGGATGACGATTAGAGGTGTCAAGGGATTTAGGTGTGATGCGGCTTATCGCATTCCTGCAAATGTTTGGAGGCAGTTT
>CANHIV010000255.1 GCA_947460525.1 Flavobacteriales bacterium | reverse complement strand
CAATCCCATCTCATTTTGTGCGGACCTGTAAAGACTGTAAAAGAGCAATTCAAACAACATTTATTTGAAATCGATTACGTGGGAACGGCCATGGAATTGGGCATTAGTTTGGGTCATCAATTTGAGTTAATGGACCACCAATTGTTGGATGGTTTTAATAAAGCAAAAATTAAAATTAACGGAGATTATAAGTTGAATGATTTGCTCAAGGCAGTAATGCAGCACAGTGAAATTGTGGCTGCACGTGAATTGGTGCCAACAATGAATGAAATTTTTATACAAGCTGTAACGGCCAAACAATTGAACCATGAGTAAAATATTATTGATAGTCAAAAGAGAGTACCTCAGTAGGGTCAAAAAGAAGTCGTTTTTGATCATGACTTTTTTAGGTCCGATTCTATTTGCAGCCTTGATGTTTGGCGCAATAGCGGTCACCATGAATGACAAGTCCGTATACCAAGTCTTGGTGGTGGATCCTTACTCAGTCATCACGAGATTTGACAGTTCAAGCCAAACGCTGTACCCTAGATTTGTTGATCAGTTCAAAGATGATGAACGCGTCATTTATTCGTTTACTAGAAAAGAGGTGTCGCCTGATGATTTTAAGGAGGGGCAATATCAAGTCATGGTAGAGGTGGATGACGTAACCATTAATGATGGGAAGTGTAACTTTTATTATAAAAAATTCCCTGGAGAGTTCGTCCAGCGCAAAGTGGGAGATGATTTGGAAATATCATTAGAAAGATTCCGAGTTGTGGATAGCTTGCAACTGGATTATGAAAAATACAAGCGGACCAAGATGAATGTTTCCTTTGCGGACATTAACGTCGAGAATTTGGGTCAAGAGGACAAGACACAGGAAAAGGCAGTCATCGGATTTGTTTTTGCCATTATGATTTACATGTTTATTTTCATGTACGGCGTTCAAGTAATGCGCGGGGTTATAGAAGAGAAAACCAACCGCATTGTCGAAGTAATCGTATCATCTGTTAAGCCTTTTCAATTGATGATGGGGAAAGTGATTGGTATAGGATTGGTTGGATTGACGCAGTTTTTAATGTGGGTGATATTGTCTTCAGTTGTGGCCACCATTGGTTTGTCTTTCTTCTCCTCGCAAATAGCCGGAGGAGCTGCGGTGGTTGAAAATGCGCAGCTGATGAATACGGGAACAGATCAAGCGCAGATGATGACCGAATTGATGAATAACCAGGCCATCAATTGGTTTTTTCAAATCAATTGGACCTTGATGATTAGTCTTTTTATCTTTTACTTCATCGGAGGCTATTTTCTTTATGCGTCTTTGTTTGCGGCCATAGGAGCTGCAGTTGACAGTGAAACGGACACGCAACAATTTATGCTCCCCGTGTCGCTTCCATTGGTCTTTGGCTACATCGTTTCTGCGATGCTGATTGACAACCCAGAGAGTGCCGCTGGTAATTTCTTTGCTTTGTTCCCATTGACCAGTCCGGTAGTGATGATGGTAAAGGCGACCATGAGTACCACATCGGTCAGCATGATATTGTTATCGATGCTTATCTTGATTGTAACATTCATAGCATTTATCGCCTTGGCCGGTCGAATTTATAGAGTTGGGATTTTAATGTATGGCAAAAAGGCCAGCTACAAAGAATTGTGGAAATGGATCAGGTACAATCCTTAAAATCAGAACGCTTATTTGGTATTGTGGATTGCGGTACCAATACCTTCAACCTTCTTATTGGTAAGATGGTTGGTGGGGATTGGGAATTGTTGTTTTCCAATAAAATGCCTGTAAAGATTGGTTCGGGCGGTTTTGAAACCAAAAGAATCATGGAAGATAGGATGGCAAGAGGCTTGGACGCCATCGATCATTACCATCTCGTCTGCAAAAATTTTGGGGTTAAGGATGTATTTGTTTTTGCCACATCAGCACTTAGAGATGCTGAAAACGCCAATGAATTTGTCCAGAAAGTGAAAGCGAGAAATGGCTGGACGGTGAATATTATTTCTGGAGACGAGGAAGCCGCTTTGATTTTTGAAGGGGTGAAGAGAACCAAAGATTTCAGTAGCGATAGTGCCTTGATTATGGATATTGGAGGAGGCTCTACGGAGTTTATTATTGTGCAAAATGGACAGGATGTTTGGCGCAAAAGTTATCCATTGGGGGTAAGCAGGCTATTTGAGAAGGTTCAACCACAATCCAGAATCTCACAGCAAGATCTCCAAAGTCTAAGAAAAATAATCGCTGAAACAACTGCTGATTTGGCTGAAGCGCTCAATCAATATCCTTGTGATTTATTGGTGGGATCTAGCGGATCCTTTGATACATTATTGGCATTGTACAACCAAGCCCAAAAAAATGGGATGGAAATTTCAGAAACCACCTGCCAGGAGATCCCCATGTCCGCTTTCTCATCCATCCACATGCAAATGATGGGCAGTACCTTAGAAGAACGACTGAAAAACCCTGCCATACCTACAATACGTGCTGAGTATATGCCGTTGTCTACCTATTTGGTGAGGTATATCTTAGAAATGCATCCTTTTAAAAGTGTTTGGAGGTCGCCATACGCGCTGAAGGAAGGCGTTATATTTTCGAAGATTATGTAGCCAATGACGGCGCTTAGGCCTAAATTTGTTGCTATATGAGTCATAAGTTGAAAAGGAGGACAATCATTGCATCTTTATTGGTGTTGATGCCGATTTTTTTACTTTTCGCCATTTTAAAATTACCCCAGTTTCAAACCACAATCGCTCGATACATCGCCGGTTACCTCAGTTTTGAATGGAAGACGGAGGTTTTTGTAGAGTCCTTTTATTTCGACTGGGGATTGGATATGCACTTGGAGAAGGTAGTGGTTCTTGATCAAAAAAGGGATACCCTTTGTTCCATCAATGATCTTTCTATTTCCTCTTACCAATGGTCATTTGACGAGGGTTGGAAGATTGCATCACTAAATTTAGATCGCCCATATTTCAAAGGGATACAATCCCCTGATTCTTCATGGAATTTTGATTTCATTGTGGATTATTACCAAACGGGGGCAAAGGATTCTACAAAGAGTCAACTGAAAATAAGGTTGGACAATGTGCAAGTGAATGACGGTGTCTTTATTTGGAAGGCTTTGGGAGACAAAGCACCTTATGGCATGTTTGATTCCAATAATATTGCTGTAAGCGAATTGTCGGGGCAATTTCAAGATATCCTATGGACAAAAGATCAATGGCAATTTAGGATTTTTGATCTTTCCGCTAAGGAATCATCGGGACTTCAATTGAATTCATGCTCCGCGCTTTTATCGGGCAAAGAACAT
>CANHIV010000254.1 GCA_947460525.1 Flavobacteriales bacterium | reverse complement strand
TTGGCAGATCGACTGTTACAAGTTACCAAAACCATCGATGACAGAAAGTTGGTGGCCCAAACCCTGGACGACATGGATTTGGAGAGAGAGAAAGGGATTACCATTAAGGCCCATGCCATTCAAATGTTGCATGAGCACAAGGGTAAAAAGTATGTTTTGAATTTGATTGACACCCCTGGTCACGTCGATTTTAGCTACGAAGTTTCAAGATCAATTGCCTCTTGTGAAGGTGCGTTGTTGATTGTTGACTGTACTCAAGGTATTCAAGCGCAAACCATCTCCAACTTGTACTTGGCGATGGAGCATGATTTGACCATCATTCCCATCTTAAATAAAATCGACCTTCCCAACGCTGAACCTGAATTGGTAAAAGACCAAGTGGTAGAACTGTTGGGTTGTGAAAGAGATGAGATTTTAATCGCCAGTGGAAAAACTGGACAGGGTGTAGATTTGATATTGGAAGCCATTTGTGAGAGAATTCCTGCTCCAAAGGGTGATGTTGCTGCGCCACTACAAGCCATGATCTTTGACTCTGTTTTCAATTCTTTCCGAGGCATTATCGCCTATTACAGAATTTTAAACGGCACCTTGAAAAAAGGAGATAAGGTAAAATTCATGAGCAACGGACGAGAGTACTTTGCGGATGAAATTGGCGTTTTGGGATTGGACTTGATGCCGCGCACCGAGGTGAAAGCGGGTGATGTTGGCTATATCATCTCTGGTATTAAAACAGCCTCAGAGGTAAAAGTTGGAGATACCATTACCACCATGGCCAATCCTTGTTTAGAGGCTGTGAAAGGATTTGAAGATGTAAAACCTATGGTATTTGCGGGTGTCTATCCTGTGGATACAGATGAATACGAAGAGTTGCGCGCCAGCATGGAAAAATTGCAGCTGAACGATGCCTCTTTGGTTTTTGAACCTGAAAGTTCTGCCGCATTGGGATTTGGTTTTCGTTGCGGATTCTTGGGCATGTTGCACATGGAGATTATCCAAGAGCGATTAGAGCGTGAATTCAACATGACGGTGATTACTACTGTACCCAACGTTAGCTACATCGCCTACATGAAAGATGGTACGAACCATGAAATTCATAACCCATCTGAACTTCCCGATCCCAACAAATTGGAATATGTGGAGGAGCCCTACATCAAAGCGCAGGTCATTACCAAATCAGAATACATTGGAGCCATCATGACATTGTGCATTGAGAAGCGTGGAATGCTCACCAACCAAGTGTATTTGACTTCTGACCGAATTGAATTGACCTTCGAAATGCCATTGGCAGAAATTGTATTTGATTTCTACGATCGATTGAAAACCATTTCAAAAGGTTATGCTTCCTTTGACTATTTCCCTATCGGCATGCAACAATCCGATTTGGTAAAAATGGATATTTTATTAAACGGTGATCAAGTGGATGCCTTGAGTGCATTGATTCATAGAGACCATGCTTTCGAATTGGGTAAAAAGATTTGCGTGAAATTGCGTGAGCTCATACCAAGACAACAATTCGAGATTGCCTTACAAGCGGCAATTGGTGCAAAAATCATTGCTCGTGAAACCATCAAAGCATTGAGAAAGGACGTTACTGCCAAGTGTTACGGAGGTGACATTTCTCGTAAAAGAAAATTGTTGGAGAAACAAAAAGAAGGTAAAAAGAGAATGCGTCAAGTAGGTTCAGTTGAAGTTCCCCAAGAAGCATTCTTGGCGGTGTTGAAATTGAATTCATAATACTCACAACTTATTGATTGAAACAAATAAGCCTTCGGAAACGAGGGCTTATCTTTGTTCAATGATTTCTAAACCCCATCCACGTAAGCTCTTTCTTTTGGATGCTTACGCTTTGATATTTCGTGCTTATTACGCTTTCATCCGCAATCCTAGAATCAATTCCAAGGGATTGAATACCTCTGCCATGTTTGGGATGACCAATGTTCTGCTGGACATCATGAAAAATGAAAAACCCAGTCACTTGGCAGTTGTCTTTGATGCCCCCGCGCAAACGCTTCGTGAGATCGATTATGAAGCCTACAAGGCCAATCGCGAAGAGACGCCTGAAGACATCAAATTGAGCGTGCCCTTTATCATGGACATCATCCGCGGATTTGGCATTCCCATCTTAATGAAAGAAGGATACGAAGCCGATGATGTTGTGGGCACCTTGGCGAAGGTTGCGGAGAAAGAAGGTTTCATCACCTACATGATGACCAGTGATAAAGATTATGGTCAATTGGTATCTGAGAACATCTTTGTTTACAAACCCGGATACCAAGGCGGACCGGCTGAGATATTAGGCATTCCAGAGGTGTTGCAAAAATTCAATATTGATCGCATCGATCAGGTGGTGGACATTTTGGGCATGATGGGAGACGCGGTAGACAACATTCCTGGAATTCCGGGTGTTGGTGAAAAAACAGCTCAAAAACTTTGCAAAGAATTTGGATCACTGGAAGGATTGTTAGAAAACACCCACCAACTCAAAGGCAAACTAAAAGAGAACGTAGAAAATTTTAAAGATCAAGCCATTCTCTCTAAAAAATTGGCCACCATCCTTTTGGATGCCCCAGTGCCTTTTGATGAAAATGATCTGCAGCTCAAAGAATGGGACAAAGAAAAATTGAAATCCATTTTTGACGAACTCGAATTTAAAACATTGAGTAAACGCATCCTTGGAGAAGAGCCTTCAGAGCCAGTTCAAGGCGAATTGTTTGCTGTGGAAAGCACCGAAAATACGGTAGTTACCCCTTACAAAACCATCCTTGATGTCGAGCATACTTATCATTTGATTGACACCAAGGAAGGCTGTGATGATTTGGCTAAAATTTTATCCAATGCGACCCATTTCTGCTTTGACACAGAGACCTCAGATTTGGATGTATACTCTTGTAGCCTTGTAGGACTCTCCTTCTCTATACAATCTGGAGAAGCCTATTATGTGCATCTGCCCAACAACCGCGAAGAATGTATCGAATGGCTGCATTGTTTTGATACCGTTTTCAGTGCGTCTCAAAAAACAATGATTGGACACAACATCAAGTTTGACTGGAAAGTAATGCGACAATATGGTTTTGTTATTAAAAACAAATTGTATGACACCATGATTGCGCATTATTTGCTACATCCCGATAGCAAACATGGCATGGATGAGGTGGCACAAAACCTATTGCATTATCTACCCATTAGCATTACCGAACTCATTGGTAAAAAAGGAAAATCCCAAGGCAGCATGTCCGATTTGAGTGCGGAAGAAATCAAAGATTATGCTTGTGAAGATGCCGACATCACCTTTC
>CANHIV010000253.1 GCA_947460525.1 Flavobacteriales bacterium | reverse complement strand
CTGCCAACCTTTCCAGCATCAACCACACCATTGCAGGTGAAGTGGATAATGCTTTTGCGAGTGATATTAAAAAGACATATTTCAACTTTGGTTTTGGTGGCTTTGCATACAACGAGCGTTTTTGGATAGGTTTCTCTATGCCGCATCTATTGAAACAAGATTGGGGCAAGCAAACCAATGGTGAAGTGCAGCCCGCCTATCAAGCCGCTCACAGTTACCTTACAGCGGGAGGCGTAGTCAATGTTAATCCATTTGTGGATGTCAAGCCTTATGCATTGATCAAATGGGCAGAAAATGTTACGCCACAATTGGAAATGGGATCAACGTTCTATTACCAAAAGCGCTGGGGTGCAGGTGTCGGCTATCGTGTGGGTGATGCCATGACTTTCAATGCTGAAGCCATCGTTAATGACCACCTTCGCATTGGTTATGCGTATGACAGAACTGTTTCTGGATTGAGTGCCTTTACGCGTGGTGGACATGAAATTATGGTGCGTTACCACTTTGGTAAAGGATACAAAGGATTGAGATAAGGAGATATCCTTTCTATTAAATACAAAGAGCGCAAAGGACAACCTTTGCGCTCTTTTCATTTTAGTGATTTAGTAATTCAATAATTTTTCAAGGGTCTCCGCCAATTTGTGATTCCCTAAGAATTCTTTCTCCAATTCGGCACTGAATGGAATAGGCGTATCCATACTGGCGCAGCGCAATACAGGAGCATCCAAATACTCAAAGCAGGATTCTGTAATGCGGGCTGAAATTTCACCACCAATACCTCCGGTCAAGTTGTCTTCGTGTACAATCATGGCGCGTCCTGTTTTCTTAACACTCTCAAAGATGGTTAGGTAATCCAAAGGTGCCAATGTGCGCAAGTCAATGACCTCCACATCCATTGGGTGGCTCTTCAAATACTGCATCACCCAATGCACGCCCAATCCATAGGTAATGATGGTGGCTTTGGATCCAGATTGAACAATTCCCGCTTGTCCAAATTCAAGTGAATAATAACCTGCGGGCACATCTCCTTCAATGCTGCGGTACAAAGCCTTGTGCTCAATGAACAACACTGGATTGGGGTCTTCAAATGAACGACACAACAATCCTTTGGCATCAGCAGGATAGGCAGGATAAGCGATTTTTAAACCAGGAACATGAAAAAACCAAGCTTCATTGGTTTGGCTATGAAATGGTCCTGCAGCAGTGCTCGCGCCTGATGGCAAACGAACCACAACATCTGCCTTTTCATTCCAACGGTAGTGCAACTTGGCCAAATTGTTTACAATCTGATTGAAGCCACATGTGACAAAATCTGCAAACTGCATTTCTACCATGGCTTTCCAGCCTTTGATAGACAAACCTAACCCTGCACCAACAATTGCAGATTCGCAAAGTGGGGTGTTTCTTACACGACCCTTTCCAAATTCTTCTACAAATCCATCGGTGACTTTGAAAACACCACCATATTCGGCAATGTCTTGTCCCATCAGCACCAACTTATCGTGCTTGCGCATACTCTCCTTCAATCCATCTTGAATGGCATCAATGAAGCGCATTTTTTTCATCTCGCCTTGAGGAGAAACTGCGGGTTGTTCAAAAGGACAATAGATATCTGCCAACTCTTCATGCACATCAGGAGTGATTTCTGGCAAAGCATATACTTTTTTCAAAGCCGTATTGATGCGCAACTTGATCTCTTCTTTTTTTGCTTCTGCATCAGAAGCAGAAATATGTCCTGCAGAGATCATCCAATTTTCATAATTGTCTACAGGATCTTTTTTCGACCACTCTTCAATCACGCCATCAGGGTAGTATTTGGTCCCTGACGCTTCTTCATGCCCTCTAACCCTAAAGGTCATCAATTCCAAAATAATGGGACGCGGACGTTGGCGGATGGAAGCCAATATTTCTTTGACCGTTCTATACACGTCTAAGATATTGTTTCCATCAATTTGAATGGCATCCTCAGCGGGTATACCGTAGCCAATGGCTTTATCGATAAACTGTTTGCAACGGAACTGTTCATTGCTGGGCGTTGACAAACCCCATGCGTTGTTTTCTATCGCAAAAATTACGGGGAGATCCCATACCGCGGCTACGTTCAATGCTTCGTGAAAATCGCCCTCACTTGCTCCTCCATCACCGGAAAACACCACGGTACCCTTTGGATTCATTTCGAGTTTTTGCGCCAAGGCAATCCCATCCGCTAAACCCAATTGTGGTCCCAAGTGAGAAATCATTCCCACCAAATGATGGGCTTGTGTTCCAAAGTGAAAAGAGCGATCTCTTCCTTTTGTGAATCCACTTTTCTTTCCTTGGAATTGTGCAAACAATTGCTCCAAATCCAATCCCCGAGAAGTGAAAACCCCCAAGTTTCTGTGCATCGGTAAAATGTATTCATCTTCCTCCATCGCGCAGGTGATACCCACTGAAATGGCCTCTTGACCATAGGAGCTGAACCATTTAGAAATCTTGCCCAATCGCAATTGACTAAGCATTTTTTCTTCAATCTGACGGGGTAACAAGATTGCATCATACAATCTCAATAACTCTTCTTTGGAGAGCGTTCCTTGTTGAAAGGGAATACGAATTTCTGTTGCCATAATATTGGCAACGAAGATAGGAAATTAAGCGACCTATTGGTCGTATCTTTGAGCTTTCGGTTGAATAGACTGACATGAACCAAATCATAGAAATAACCATCGCCCCAGAAGAGATTCAAGACTTGAATCTGATTCATCTTAAGGCCTGTCAGCAGGCAGGAGTTTCTCCAAAAGAGTGGAATACAACCGTTGTCAAATCCAGTGTAGACGCAAGAAAGCGACCCATATATCGCTTGCAAGTAGCCATCCATGATGCTGCTGAGAATCCTTTGGCGTTCCCTGTTCCACAATTCCCTTCGGTAAAAGAAGCCAAGAACAAGGCCTTGATCATCGGTGCTGGACCTGCTGGTCTTTTTGCTGCTTTAAAATTGATTCAATTGGGTGTACAGCCCATCATTTGGGAAAGGGGAAAAAACGTCAAAGAGAGAAGAAGGGATCTCGCCTTGATCACCCGAAACCAATCGGTGAATCCGGAGTCCAATTATTGCTTTGGCGAAGGCGGTGCAGGTACCTATTCTGACGGAAAGTTGTACACGCGTTCTACCAAGAGAGGAGATGTGAAATCCATTTTGCAGTGGTTGGTACATTTTGGTGCAGATGAGAAAATATTGATTCAAGCGCATCCCCACATCGGAACCAATAAATTGCCCCAATTGATAGCCAACATGCGCGAGCAAATTATTGCTTCAGG
>CANHIV010000252.1 GCA_947460525.1 Flavobacteriales bacterium | reverse complement strand
CATTGCCAAAATAACAGAGCGTCTGCTGAATATCAATTTCAAGTACCGCGATGAGCCCGACATTCAAATTGTCGTTTTTTCTACAGACACATCGGCCACGTCTTTTCAAGATGCGCAATCTTATTTGTCAAGCTTGACCAAGTACAATGCCTTTTCTGGAAAATGGAGATTTTTATGTAATGAAGATTCTACCAGTACCATTCAAGAGATCATGAAGGAGTCTTTCTTTATTGATGACATTTCTTCAGAAGCGAGATTCAGGCTGGTGGATACTCAAGGTCATGTTAGAGGGCTGTATGGAAATACGGAGTATCACATGCAGAGTATCATAGAAGATATTGCCCTATTGAAAAAGGAAGTCGATGTTGCCAGGTACAATGAAAGACATAAAAATGATTAGTCGATCTTTTTTCTTTCTCTTCACTATTTCTATTCTTTTGCTTTCCTCCTGTCAGGAGGAATGTCGCCTTCCATTTTTGGGCACCCATGAAGTAGTGGCGGACGATACCATCTACTATACCATTCCCAAGTTTTATGGATGGAAGGATCAAGACGGTCAGCCTTTGGATTTTAAAAAAGTAGAAGGTAAAATATTTGTGGCTGAGTTTTTCTTTAGCCAGTGCAAGAGTATTTGTCCGATTATGACCTCTCAAATGTCGCGCATTCAAGACGAAATTAAGAAAAACCATTGGGAGTCGAAGGTGGGTCTTCTTTCCCATACAGTTGATCCTATTCATGATCAGCCAGCAGTTTTAAAGTCTTATGCCAAGACGCATGGAGCCGATTTTTCTATTTGGACCTTTGCCAATGCGGATAGTGCCGTGTACGAGGTAGCGCAGAAGGGCTATTTGTTAAGCGCTTTCCCTTCGGATAGTGCAGATGGTGGATTTTTTCATACCGATCAATTGACCCTCGTGGATTCTTTTTTTAGAATCAGAGGTTACTATGACGGAACGTCTACAAAGGATGTTGATCAATTAATCAAAGATTTGAACTGTTTAATGCAAGAACGATATTAAATTTGAGACTATGTTAACACCCCAATTCCAAAAAAACGATACCAAGGCAAAAGTTCTGATTTATTCAGTATCGGCAGTTGTATTTGTTGCTGTAGTTGCTTTAAAGTACATCAAATTGGATGTCGAACTGCCTTTTAATAAGCACTTGTTTGCGGACATCAATGCTGTAATTAATGGAGCGGTATCCATTATTTTGTTGCTCGCACTTTGGCAGATCAAAGAGAAGAATTACAAGGCGCACAAGAATCTGATGATGACGGCAATGGTGCTTTCCATTGGCTTTTTGGTTTCTTATATAGGTCATCATGTTTTTACAGGCGAAACGCATTACGAGGGAGAGTTCAAGGTTTTTTATTACCTGGTTCTGATTACCCATATTGTATTGGCGGCGGTTATTTTGCCCTTTATTTTGTTTAGCGCCTACAGAGCATTGATTGGTGAGTACAATTCACACAAACGTTTGGCAAGATGGACTTGGCCCATTTGGTTTTATGTTGCGGTAACAGGGGTGGTTGTTTATTTAATGATTAGCCCTTTTTACCAATGAAGAAATTAGTGTTGATGATTGCATTGCTTTCTTTGGCGGGAAGTTCCTTTGCGCAATGCGCAATGTGTAGACAAACGGCTGAGCAGGCGTCAGAAGGAAATGCAGGAATCGCAGAAGGTTTGAATACAGGTATTGTTTATCTGATGATTATGCCTTACCTTTTGTTCTTAATTGGAGGATTGGTTTTTTTTAGAAAGAAAATTTCTTCCTTTTTTAAAAGCTAAGTGTATGAGAATATTGTTCACCTTTTTGTTTTTGAATGCAATTGCGGCATGGGCTCAACCTCGCTTTGTCAAAGAGCGCGCTGATTATGACGGTGAAGAGGTGATGTTGCCTTTTTCTTTTGAAGCAATTGGTGAGGGAAACACAAAAGTGAATGCGACATGTAGATTGTCGGGTAGATTGGATACTGGTGAGTTAGAGGTGTTTCAATTGGATCAGCAAAATGTAGCGGCGTACCCCTATCGTGAATTAAAAGGGGCATTGTTGTCTCCTGGTTATTTGCCCCATTATTTTACCTTTTTTCCGATGGATTTGACAACGCCGAAATACGATGCCAAAATGTTGGCATTGCAGGAAGGTGCAACTTTTGTGGCGGAGGGTATTGTTTTCTTGGGTGATAACACCAATATCTATTTTTCTTCTGCAGATGCGCTTCAATCTCTGCTGTCGTTTATGAACATGAACCCAAGTGTTCGCGTTAGAATCACAGGTCACGTGAATGCCCCTGCGGAAAGTAAATTGAGTGATGCACAACTTATGTCATTGGCCAAAAAAAGGGCGGAGGGTATTCAAGACTATTTAATTAGTCATGGAGTGTCAAAGCACAGAATCAGTATCATGGGCCGTGGCAGAGAGGGTGTCAAATATCCCAATCCGCAATCAGAAACAGAATTGGAGTACAACCGCAGAGTTGAAGTTGAGATCCTAGGTTTTTAATCGTGAAGAATTGATAATTTTATTGATGCGCTTGTCAAACATAGAAGGCACGGCGTACTTTCGCTGTATGCGCAAACGTTTTTCACTACGTCTTTTATTTTTCCTATCACTTTCGTTGATTGTTCGATTAAATGCTGTGTCCCAAACATGGACTTTGGATCAATGTGTACAAGTTGCATGGGAGAACAACATTCAATTGAAGCAGTCGGAATGGAGTGAGAAGCAAATTGCATTAAATGGCATGACAGCTATGGGTGCGATGATGCCCAATCTGAATGCTCAAGCTACCCATGGATACAACTGGGGTCAAAGAATTGACCCGTTCACCAACAGTTTTGCATCAGAACGGATACAAAGCAATAGCTTTGGAATCTCCAGCTCTATCGACCTTTTTACCGGCGGTCAGAATTGGGCCAATTACCAAAAGACCATTCACGACAAAGAGGCTGCCCATTGGAGTTTAGAGAATACCAGGAATCAAGTAGCGCTGCAAACCGCCAATGCTTTTTTGAATGTCATTCTGAATGCCGAATTGGAGAAAATAGCCTTCAATACCCAGGCAACTTCATTGGAGAGTTTGAGTAGATTAAAGAAGCAGATGACTTTGGGTGTCGTCAATGAAGGAGTCGTTGCTGAGATGGAGGCGCAGTACATGTCGGATCAGGCCAATTGGGTGGTGGCACAAAACAATTATCAATTGGCTAAATTAAGTCTGACGCAGTTGCTTTTATTGAATGAAGAACAATCCAGGAATTTTGAACCGGTGTTCCCAGATGTTCAATTGTTTGATGTAACGTT
>CANHIV010000251.1 GCA_947460525.1 Flavobacteriales bacterium | reverse complement strand
GATGCATTATTGTTCTACATCTGTTATGAATGGGCATTGATTCCTATCTTCTTTATGATCTTGAAATGGGGATCAGGTGAACACCTTTCAAAAATTACAATGCGTTTCTTTTTGTATACGCTTTTTGGTTCACTGTTCATGATGTTGTCTTTGTTGTATGTTCATCAAAGCATGGCACATCCATCGTTTGATATGAACGCCATGTGGGCTGCAGGTAATGCATTGAGTGCAGGTCAACAAGGATGGGTGTTTGCTGGACTTTTCATCGCGTTTGCTGTGAAAATGCCCGTGTTCCCTTTTCACTCATGGCAACCCTCTACCTATGACCATGCACCTATCCAAGGCACCATGCTTTTGGCTGCTATCATGCTGAAAATGGCCACCTTTGGTTTGGTTCGTTGGGCCCTTCCAATGGTCCCAGAGGGAATTGCTGAACACGGTCAGTGGGCTGTAGTATTGTCAGTTGTTAGCGTCATCTATGCTTCATTGATGGCATTGACCCAAAAACGTTTGAAACTGATGATTGCCTATTCTTCAGTTGCCCACGTGGGTATGATTTCCGCTGGGGTGCTTTCTAATACCGACCAAGGAAAAGTTGGAGGTTTGTTTGAAATGTTCTCTCACGGAATTTTGGCCGTTGCTATGTTTGCTGCTTATGAGATGATCGTTAAGCGTTTGGGACATGATCGAATGTCAGAAATGGGCGGTATAAGAACTTCCAACCCTCGTTTTGCTTTCTTGCTTTTTATCTTGGTGATGGGTTCAGTAGCCCTTCCGTTTACCTCCGGTTTTGTAGGCGAATTCTTATTGCTTCAAGGCTTGGCGCATATGGGTTGGGGATATGCTCTGGTTGCAGGTCTTTCTGTTATTCTAGGTGCTGCATACATGCTCCGAGGATTCCAAAAGATGATGCTCGGAAATGCCCATACTGCATTTGAAACTTTAAATACCAGAGAAAACTGGTTGATGGGTATGGCAGTATTTGTGGTTATCCTATTGGGTATTTACCCTCATTTTATTCTTCAATTGATTCAAACCGTTTAATCGAATTTAGATATGATTATTTTATTGATATCGGCTTTATTGGGTGTGGCTTTGCTGGCCTTGGAAATTTTCAAATTGCGCTCTTGGATGATGCCGTTAATGCTATTGTCCTTTCTTGGTATTTTAGTTGGAACTGCTATTCAATGGGGAATGTCAGAAAACATCATGAATCAAAACATGATGATGATGGATGCATTTGCACTGAAAGGCATTGCGATCATCACTATTCTGGCTACTTTTTGGTTGCTTTTGCAACACAAGAACATCATGGCTACAGGCAACGGTTCGGATTTGTATGCATTGATTGCGTTTAGTTTTTGTGGTGCCATTCTAATGACCAATTTCACCAACATGGTGATGCTTTTCTTGGCCATTGAAATCTTGTCTATCCCGTTGTATGTTCTTGCTGCAAGCAAACGCGGGAATAGAGCTTCCAATGAAGCAGGATTCAAATATTTTCTTTTGGGATCTGTCGCCTCTTCCATCCTATTGTTTGGTATAGCCATGATTTATGGCGCAACGGCAAGTTTTGACTTATACGTTATCCACGACTTTATTGCAACACAACCCACCAACTATTTGGTCATGGTTGGTATTGCCATGATTCTTTCAGGCTTTGCTTTCAAAATCAGCGCTGCGCCTTTCCACTTTTGGGCTCCCGATGTTTATCAAGGCGCACCCACTCCCATTACCGGTTGGATGGCTACTGTAGTTAAAGGTGCGGCAATCATTGGTATGTATCGTTTGTTTGCGGGTGCTTTCGAAGGATCTCTGCATTCTTTTCACGGTGCCATCGCCATTATGGTGACATTAACTTTAATCATCGCCAATGGAATGGCAACCTTACAAAGTAATGTAAAGCGCATGTTGGCCTTTTCTGGGGTTTCACACGCAGGATTTCTATTGTCTTCTCTTTTGATTCCTGGATTCAACAGTGAGACTTTGATGTTCTACATTTTGAGCTATGGCATTGCTTCTTTGATTGCCTTCTATGTGATGCAAACTGTTGGAGAGCAATTGGGCGAAGACTTCCATGCTTTTGAAGGATTGGCAAAGAAATCTCCATTCACAGCTGCAATCATGAGCTTGGCATTGCTATCTATGGCGGGTATACCACCATTAGCGGGATTCTTTGGAAAGTACTACATCATCAGTGGATTGATGGGCCATTTTACATGGCTTACAATCATCATGATTCTTACCTCTGTAATAGGGATGTATTATTATTTAAAAGTAATTTTTGCCATGTATGGTAAAAATGAAAATGCAAAAGAATACATCGAGAGCAATCGTCTGCTTGCTGCCATCGGAGGAATCGCGTTGCTGCTACTTTTCACAATGAGTGCTTTTATCTAATGCGATGAGGATAGCATTGCCGTTTGCTTTCATTGTAGCAGCGCTCTTGGCATGGGGCTATTTCAGATTTATTAAAAAAGATCTGCGCCAAGCAAAAGCTATTTTACAACTGGGAAGTTTCTTTTTTATTATTTGGTTGTTGATCTATTGGCTCATTTTCTAATGGTTCATTAGAAGACTATCCAAATATCTTACAATCCCTAATACACTCAACGCATCTTACCTGCATTCTTTATATCGATGCGCTTGCGTTCAAATTGATGAATGGCCGTTAAAACATCAGCAGGAGAATCAACCATTCTCCAAATTTGGTTCTGATCATCCGACATGAATTTTTCCTCTACCGCCAAATCCATCCATTGCTGAAACAAGTTGTAATACCCTCTGGTATTCAAAATCACAATGGGCGTATCAATTTGACCCAACTTTTTAAGCGTTATCGCTTCAAACAATTCTTCAAAAGTTCCTGTACCTCCAGCCAATGCAATGATGGCGTCTGTACCTTCCAAAAATTTGGCCTTGCGCTCATGCATGGTATGGGTGTAGGTAAAATCACTCACTCCAGTATGCCCCCACTCTACTTCATTCATGAATTGCGGCATAATGCCCTTGATCTTTCCCCCGTGCTGCAAAACGACGTCTGCCAACTTCCCCATCAATCCAGAACCACCGCCTCCAAAAACCACTTGCACATCATTCTCCACAAGCAATCGAGCAAGCTCCTCTGTTGCTTCAAAATAGGCGGAATCAATCTTAGCGCTTGACGCGCAATACACACATACCTGCATCGCTTTGTTTAATTTTTAATTCGTTATCCAATATAAAGCATCCTTCATCAGGGTTTGGTACATGTTCTCAAAATCTGAATCATCTCCATAATATGGATCTTCAACAATGTTATCATCTG
>CANHIV010000250.1 GCA_947460525.1 Flavobacteriales bacterium | reverse complement strand
TGGTGCCGCAAGATTTTGTGCGTTGTAATTGCCGCTCATAATCACAGAACCATCAAGGACATTCATCGCGAGATTGCTCAATGTTGCGATCTTATCACGCAATGTTATTCCACCCTTTACATTCGTAATCTCGGTTGTTTCATAAATCATTTTTGCAAATGAAGAATTCAATTCGAAATCAATATTGCCTGGCAATTCGATTGGACCTGATGCTTCAGTTGTTGCCGCAGGTGTTTGCTCTGTGCTTGCTTGTTCAGTTGTTGCAGTAGTTGCCGCAGCATCATCTGACATGAACTCATTCAAGTCAAGTAGGTTTGAATTCACATTGAATTTACCTGTAAGCAAAGAGTCTTGAAGTGCGTAAGCAAGATAGTTTTCGATTTTACCATTCGCTGCAATGTCGCTTCTGCCAATGTTTGCAGAGAAGTTAGACAAGTCAACAAAAGCTGGACTGAAAGTGAAGTTTGCTGTATTTACATTCAAATCATAAGGAAGCGAATCGCTTTTGAAAAGAACATTCTTGATGTCAATTTTACCAGCTGCATAAAACTCTTCGTAACGACCAGCGTCAACCGAACTCATTTTACCTTTTAGTTTTACGTCAGCGTCGATTTGTCCATGAACTTCATCGCCTTTTTCAACAGGAATAAATTCTTTCACATTATCCAAATTCACAAAAGCTTTACAAGCGAAATCTATGTTTGGATCACTCTCAGGAGTGCGCAGGTGAAGTGTCATGTCGATAGGACTGCTAGCCATCTCCATGTGGAATTTGTCGATGTCAACAGTGGTGTTGTCCATCACATTCATGTCAGCAACGATTGCAGCTTTTACTTGAATGTTTTCTACACTCTTTGGAAGGTCAGGATATTTGAAACGACCATTTTCTACAAAAAGATTTAGACCAATACCAGGCATGCTAGCATCGTTGTATTTTCCTCTTACATATCCATCCAATCCCATATTACCGCCTGCATCAACACCATTGAGGTCTTTGGCAAATTCGGCTGGAACCATTGAAAGAAGATTTTTGAAATCTGTTTTTGTTGCTTTGAAAGAAATATCCATATCGATATCTTCAGCAGGCATCGAAACCCATCCACCTGCTTCGAGATACAATTCATTAAGTTTAATTTCATTGTTTGAAATGGTGAATTTCATATTCGCCATATCCATTTCGAGATCTACTTTGATATCTGTTTTTGCTTCGTTGATGTATGTTACACCATCAAACCAAAACGTAGTTTTTGTCGCGTTGGAAGTTGTTACCAATTTGAAAACATCTGCTGTGAAATCGCCAGAACCTTCGTGATTGAAGCCTTCTAATTTCATGAGCATTGGCATGCTTTGGTCGTTGTAACTGATATTTCCGTTTTCGATATAGTATTCTTTCAATTTCATTTTGAAAGTACTTGCTTCGCCTGTTTCAGGTTCTACCACTGCGGCAGTGTCAGGTTTCGCAATATCGTAATTAGCGATTCCGTCAGGAGTAACACGAACGTCGAATACTGGATCAACGATTCCGATTTTTTTGATTTGAATCTCATCAGAGAAAACGCTCATGATATCGACAACTGCAACGAGGTTTCCGATTTTAGCGAGTTGCACGCTATCGAAAGGAGCTGTATTGTTTTTTACAGAAAAATTATCAATGCTCAATCGCAGGTTTGGGAAGTTGCGAATAAGTGACAAGCTCACGTCGTCGAAGTTGACTACTGCATTTAGATTGTCGTTGGCAGCGGTTTTCACAGCTTCTACTATTTTTCCTTTAAAAACGAAAGGAAGAACAAGAAGTAAGAGGAATATTACTCCTAGAGAAATGCCGGTAATCTTGAGAAATTTTTTCATTTGATGGATAGATATTTACGTCTGTAAAAGTAAACCGAGATACTTATTGTGTCTTTAAGATATTTTGTGTGTTTTGTAACAAGAGGGCGTCAATTAGTACAAGAGCCGCCATAGCCTCCACGATTGGCACTGCGCGGGGCAATACGCAGGGGTCGTGTCGACCTTCAGTGCTGAAATCGACTTGTTCACCGTCCTTATTTGTCGTGGTTTGTGATTTTGAAATAGTAGAAACAGGTTTGAAAGCGACATTGAAAACGATGTCTTTTCCATTGGAGATTCCACCTTGTATGCCACCATCGTGATTGCTAGCAGTGCCTTCGCGAATGCTATCATTGTGTTCGCTTCCTTTTTTGTAGGTGCTCGCGAAACCATCACCAATTTCGAATCCTTTCACGGCGTTGATGCTGAGCATGGCGTGTCCCAGTGTTGCATTCAGCTTGTCGAATACAGGTTCGCCGAGTCCTGCGGGCACTTCTTTGCAAACGCAAGTAATGGTGCCGCCGAGAGAGTCTCCTTCTTGTCTGGTGAATTCAATGAGGTTGATCATTTCGATTGCTATTTCTTCATCTGGACATCTGATGATGGATTCTTCTATTTTAGAAAGATTGAGGTCTTTGTATGTTTTGGTCGTTTCGATTTTATGCACTCTGCTCACATAGGCGATGATGTCAATTCCCATGCGATGAAGAATCATTTTCGCGATGGCACCTCCAACGACGCGCGAAGCAGTTTCGCGCGCAGAGGCTCTGCCGCTGCCGCGGTGATCGCGATGGCCATATTTTGCATCGTAGGTATAATCAGCGTGACCGGGGCGGTAGATGTCTTTTATAGAGTCGTAATCTTTGCTGATTTGGTCTTTGTTTTTTATAACAAAGGCTATGGGTGTTCCGGTGGTTTTACCATCAAAGACTCCTGAAAGGATTTCCACTTGGTCATCTTCAGTACGTGGGGTAGTGATATGACTCTGACCTGGTTTTCTGCGGTCGAGTTCTGTTTGAATAAATTCTTGGTCGAAGGGAATTCCCGCAGGACAACCGTCGACGATTCCACCGATGGCTTGGCCATGGGATTCGCCGAAAGTGGTCAGTCTGAATAGGGTTCCGAAAGTGTTTGCAGCCATAAGGCAAAGATCGTGTTTTGAAAAGAAATCCTGTCTAAGGTAGGCATAAGTTTCAAAAGAAATCTAACTTGCGCCCGTATGAAAATTCTCATTAAAAATATCAAGGGTTTGGTGGGTGTCTTTGACACTGCACCAAACAAGTTGAGCGGAGTGGAGATGGGGCAGTTGCCTATTTTGAATGATGCATGGTTGGCAATCGAAGATGGTTTGATAGCGGATTATGGATTGATGCAGGATTGGCCGGGGATAAGCGATTGGCGCGATTTGGAGGTCGTGGATGCAGATGGAGGATGGGTAGCGCCGGCGTTTTGTGATTCGCATACGCATATTGTTTATGCTGCGGCTCG